>CAYWVA010000033.1:0-9979 GCA_964461545.1 uncultured Rhizobiaceae bacterium
GGCTTGACCGCCGGCGCCGTGGCGAAGCGCATGGGAGCCGTCGCGGCATCGGCACGGGACGCCTGGACGATCGTCCGGGAGGAGACGGCAAGCCGCGGCCGCACAACCAAGGTCCACCGGGATATTGCCGAGCGCACAAGCAATGTCGTGTCTGGCGTAGCGCCGCTCTGGGTCCCGAGGCGCACCACCATCACCACCGGTCGCCAGCCGTCGCGGCGCCCGCCAAAGCGCGCTTTAAGCGCCCGCGCCCAAGCCAGCCATGCCGGCGCCTGTCCACACCGCCGCCTCGGCGACAGCCGACCGCTGCCGATGGTCGGCGGCGGCCGCCTCATGGGTTCATCTCCTCGTTGATGGCGGAGATCTCCGCCACCCAGCGCCGCCGCTCCGCATGTTCGAGATTCATGATCTCCTCCTGGGACCAGTGGAAGTGGTAAGCGACGAAGGCTACCTCCTCACGCAACGCCTTGAGGGGGTAGCCTACGATTCCCCCAGGCCGTCGAGCTCCACCTGGAATGCGTGATCGCATTTCGGACAGTGCGCCGTCGGACGGGTGTGTCCGTTGCGATTGATGCGGTTGTAGAGGCTCTGGAGGTAGTCGAGATCCCCGGCGAACAGGCCTTCGATGACCTTCGGGTTCACTTGGCTCAGGCTCCCCAACCGCGTGACGACGCGGGACAACAGCACGATGATGAGGTAGGCCTCGTTGCTCTGCACGCGCGGATCCTTGAACGGCAGGATCTCGTCGGCCGCAGTGGCCAGACGCATGACTCCGTCGCGGTGAAGATTGCCCTCTTCATCGACATAGCCCATTGGCAGGGCGAACTCGTGTTCGGTCTGCAGCATGGTCTGTCTCCCTTGGTCGTTCGCTCAGGCCCGTTCCAGCCGCTCGCAGGCGATCGTCAGCGTGTCGACGGCGACCTCGTTGCCGGTGGCGTTGAAGTCCGGGGCGTCGTATTTGCTCGGCCAGGCATCGAAGAAGTTCCAGCGCACCTTCTCCTCGCCGATATCGTCGAGCAGGATCACCGAGCCGTTCTTGCGCTCGATCTGCCCGTTAACCGCGGTGTGGTGCCAGTCGTAGAGCTCCCGGCTGTCGGTAATGCCCCATTTCAGGGTCATGTCCGGATAGCTGACCTTGCCGGGAAGCTTGCGGACGGTGCTCGGTTCGCCCCCCTCGCGGTATTCCACGACCTCGATCTCCGAACCGAAGCCGCTGCATTCGCTGAACCCGGCCTGGACGATACCATCGATCTCCAGGAGGAACTTGAAACCTTTGTAGGGATCTACCCGTGGCATGGACCGCCTCCTTCGTTGATCAGCCTATTCCTCGATGGTCACCGGGCCGCCCGGTTCCTGGATGATCCGGAACAGGATGAACTCGGCCGGAGTCGTGGGGAACATGACCACCTCGATGATGAGTCGTCCAAGGGCGCGCGAAGCCGGCGGGTTGAGCTCCTCGTCCACCTTGACGCGGAACGCCTGGTCCGGCGTCGCGCCGAACAGCGCCCCGTCGCGCCACACGCCGGTGAGGAAGGCGTTGACGATGCGCTTGACCTGCTGCCACAGCGCCAGGTTGTTGGGCTGGAAAACGACGCCCTGGGTGCCGGCGATGAGCGACTGCTCGACGAAGGTGACCAGCCGGCGCACATTGACATAGCGCCATTGCGTCGAAGTGCTCAGTGTGCGCGCCCCCCAGACCAGGAAGCCACGGCCGGGCACGTTGCGAAGAACATTGATGGAGTCCTCGTTGAGCAGCCCCTGTTCCGTCTCGTTGAGCTTGCGTTCCAGGCCAAGCACGCCCCTCAGTTGCTCGTTAGCGGGTGCCTTATGCACGCCCTTGGTCTGGTCGGTGCGGGCGAACATCCCTGCGATATGCCCTGAGGGCGGCATCGTCATTCGCCCGTTGCCGGGATCGGCGACGATGATCCGCGGATAGTACAGCGCCCCGAAGCCGCGCTGCGAGCCGAGCAAGGCGCGCTGGGCCGCGATCCCGTCACTCTTGGTGGGGTGGGCATTGGGACGCGGATCGAGGATCGCGAAGCGGTTGAGGTCCTCGCAATGGCTGAGTACATGACCCTGGACGTCCAGGCTGGTCTCGTCGGGCACGCACACGATGTTGACGGCAGCGACCCGCTCCAGGGCATCGACGCCGGCCTTGAAGTGACCAGCCCCCAGCGCCTCCAGATCGTCGTTGGCGCCGTCGAGCAGGGGCGAAGCGGCGAGGACGACAGGAATGTTGGCAGGCGGCGACGTCGGGCTGGGGTCAGCCGCCTCGACTTCCACATGAGTGAAGGCCGCTGCGCTGGCAAAGTAGCGGGAATGGCGCGGGTCCATGGCAAGTCCGACCGCCGTCTCGTCGCCGTCGGTCGGGTGCGTGACGACCAGGGTGAACTCCAGAGTCTGGAGCGTTACGGCGTCATCGCCGGGGTCCATCGAGTAGGCGTTGGCGATCCCCGCCTCCAGCGTCACGATGTGAGTCGAAGTTCCGGAGTCGCTGAGTACACTCTTGACCACCGCCGTTTCGCTCACCTCTTCAGTTCCCTCCCCTTGGGCGATGCGTACATAGCTTCCCGGCTCGATGTTGGCGGAGTCTTCGACCCGCAAGCTGATGCGGCCGGCTGCCAGGTCGGCAATGCGCACCGGATCGCCACTGTCGAATGAGTTTGCCAGCGGCGCCTTCAGCGTCAGCGTGTTGGCCACCGTATCGATGCTTGCCACGGTGGCCTGTTCCGTTGTTCCGCTGCCGTCGTCAAAGATGACGACGTCGTCGACACGGAAATCGGAGGCATCGGCGACCTCGGCAATCGTGCCGTTGTTCGGAGCACCGCCGCCAGCCAGGGTGGTCCCGGCGCGCACAGCTTCGGTCGTGGCACGATGGGCATCTTGCACTGCGACCGAGATATCATTGCCCTGGGCGCCCTCCTGTCTGGCGGTGACCACCAGCGCGACCCGATCGCTGCCGCTGCGGTCCAGAAGATTGAGTGAGGCGCGCCGCGCGGTTCCGACGCGCACGAAATAGAGCTTCGTGCCGCCATTGAGGAAGAATCCATGTACGGCGTGGGAAGCGAATTTCCTCGGCGCTGTGATATGGCCCCCGAAGGTGTCCTGGAACTGAGTCGGCGTGGTGATCAGCTCCGGCTGATTTATCGGGCCTTGCTTGGCCGGCCCGATGATGGCCGCCGTGCTCGTCCCCACGCCGGCAATCAGGCCTGGAATCTCGACCTCCTCCACGTACACGCCGGGAGCAATGCCGGTAAAATTGAATGCAGCCATGGTTCGTCCCTCCAGGTATCTCGTTCAGATCGGTGTCAGGGTGACTTCGAAATCCTCCGTGCGGCCCGGCACCGGCACCGTCCGTTCGAGCGGCTCAAACCCGGTGGCGACGACCCGCATCTGCCGGCTGCCCGCCGGCACGTTCGGAAAGGAGTACCGCCCGGCGCCGTTAGTCCGGGCCCGCTGCGAGACGTCGGTGAGGTCGACCAGGGCATCGGCGATCCCCTCGCCGGCGGGATCAAGGACACGGCCGCCGATCTGAATGTGTTGCTCGCCGCTGCCGCCCGTCGTCAGGGCGACATCAAGGAACTTGCGCGTGACTAGGAATGCCGCGGTGTCGGCGAAGACAGGCATCGCCACGGTCACCATCACCGTGAAGCCGGCGCGGATGCGGGTGCCGAGTGCCGACCAGAACTCGCCGATATTCGGCATCCCGTCGATCTCGGCGGCAATCATGGGCAGCGGCGGCTCCTGACCGACAAGGCTGCCCTGCAGATGGGTCTCAGGAACGGTGGGGTGGCGCGACAGGACCTGCAGCGCCTGGCTCAGCAGCCGATGCTCGTTCAGCGCAATGTCGGCCCCGCCTACCGGAAAAGCGGTGACCAGATAGGAGCAATCGATGCGCCGAGGCGGCTGGATGATCGTAGCGCTGCGGCCGATCCGGCGGACGATCGGCTCGTGGTTGCGCAGAGTCGTGTTCTCCTTGATCTGGTACAGGAACAGGTTGATGGTCGTCTGGGCCGGGTTGAACGTGTCGGCCGGCCGGTCGAAGCTGACCTGGGCCGTGGCCAAGTCCGGAAATGCGGCTGCAAGCGCCGGATCCTCGAGGATCGACAGCAGTGTCTCGCTGACGTCGCGGATCATGGGACCGCCTCCAGCAGGTGCCTGCTCGGCGTCCATTTGCGCCCTACCTTGTCGTGCTCGCGCCGGGCTGCCCTGACCAGATGGCGCATGGCCACGGCGCTGCCGTCAGCAACCGCAAGCGCCGCTGCGTTGAGGGCAATGTTCTTGATGCCGCCACCAGCGAGCCGGACATCCCGCGCCAGTCGCGCGAAATCGACATCGTCGGCAAGCGGGGTTGCCAAGGGAAAGGTGACGGCCCAGATCCCGCGCCTGAGATCGGCATCCGGGAATGGAAATTCGGTGATCGAGCGCAATCGGCGCAGAAAGGCTTCGTCCAGGTGCTGGCGCATGTTTGTCGCCAGGATGGCAAGGCCGTCATATTCCTCCATCTTCTGCAACAGGTAACTGATCTCGACATTGGCGTAGCGGTCGTGGCTGTCTCTGACTTCGGACCGTTTGCCGAACAGTGCGTCCGCCTCGTCGAAAAACAGGATGGCATTGCTGTCTTGGGCAGCGGAGAAGACCCGATCTAGATTCTTCTCCGTCTCGCCGATGAACTTGCTGATCACCTGCGACAGATCGATTTTATAGAGGTCAACTCCAAGGTCGCCAGCAATGATCTCGGCGGCCATGGTCTTGCCGGTGCCGGGCGGCCCGGAGAACAGCGCCGCAATGCCTTTGCCGTAACTGAGCTTGGCGTCGAAGCCCCAGTCGCCCATGACAACCGGCCGGTGCCGGGCCTGAGAACACAGTTCCTGCAACTGCTCCAGTGTGGCAGGCGGCAGGACAATGTCGTGCCAGCGACATTTGGGCTCGATCTTCTTGGCGAGGCGCAGCAGATCGGGCGCACTCAGAGCCCGGCAGGCGGCCAGCAGGTCGTCCTGGGTCGGACCCTCGGCTGCCGGATCGCGCCAGCGCGCACGCTGGCCGGCGTCTGCGATCGCCATGCCGATCTGTCGCGGCGTAAGGCGAAAGGCGCCGGCAAGCTGCACCACATCCGCTCCGGCGCCTATACCGCTGTCGACTGCCAGGCGTTGCCACAAGGCCAGCCGCTGGCTTGTCGAGGGCCGCTCGACGGTGACGTCCAGAACCCGCAACTCCGCAAGCTCGCCCTGCGGCGCCCAGGCCTCGACACCGATGAGGACAGCGCTCATCTGGTAGAGGCGCAGCGCCTCGACGAAAACCGCCAGCGTCCCCCGTGACCGCTCATCGTCGGCGAGCCACGCGTCGAAATTGTCAATGCACGGGATAGCCCCCTGCAGGTGGGCCTCGCGCACCACCAGGAAAGCGGCCTGTGCGGGCGCTGCCGCCGCCGGCTGCCGCTCTGCGTCGACCCACAACGGCCGGCGGCCGAGCGCCCGGGTAGCCACCGCGGCCAGCGCCCTTCGGCCCGTTCCTTCCGGACCGCGCAGATGAACAGCGATCGGCACCTCTGCAGCGGCTTGCGATGACAGATAGGCCTGAAGCCGCTCCACAAGCCCCGGGTCGGCCGCAACATTGCCAAGGTGCGGGCTTTGCGCCAACCGGCAGAACGGCGTCAGACGCGCATCGAGATCGAAGCTGCCATGCACGAAATCGATGACGCGCTCGTCGATCCTCAGACCCCGCAACAGCAGTGGCTCGGCCGCCTCTGAGGCCTCAGCAGACAGCGCCACCAGGTGGTGCTTGACCAGCGGAGCCAGTGGCAGCAGCAACCGCTTGACTTGCAGGCGCATGCCCGGCTCATTGCCCAGCAGCGTGGCGATCAGGTCCAGGCTCGGGCGCTTACGCATCACGTCGTCCTGGAGGTAGGCGAACAGCTTGCCGTATTTGCGATCCAACTCGGGCGCCAGACAGACGAGGAGGCACCGCTCCTCCACCGTCGACAGGCTGAATAGCTGTGCCACTGTGTCCAGAGGCAGCGGCGCTGAGGTGCCCGCGGTGGCCTTGCGGCGGGCATCGATGTGGTCGCGCAGCCTGCCGGCCTCGACGCCAAGCCGTCGCATCGACGCTGTCTCAGCAACCGGATCGCCGTTGCGCGACAGCAGCATGTCGATCTCCTCGTCGGAGACAACGAGCCCCATCAGCGCCTCCAGCGGGTTCTCCGGCCGCGGCGTGCGATTGCGCAGGGTGGCGAGGTGAACAACGGCGTCGAGCCAGCGCAATTCGTCGGCAAGATGGTCGAGCGGAGCGGCGTAGGGCTCGGCCTCCTGCGTACGGAAGGTCATGGCGCTACCCGTTGCTTCCTTCGGCCACGATGCGCTCGACCTCTGCAGTGCGCTCTCGATTCAGTCGATAGCATTCGCCGTTGGCGCTGCCGGGCTGCTCGATGACCAGCCCGGCGGCCACCAGCTCCCTCAGGGCCGCGCGCACAGCACAGACGTTTCGTTCGATGGTCTCTTGCATCAGCCACCATTCCGCGATGCCCCGAACCGTGTCCCGTGCGTCGGGGTGACTCGCCAAGTACCTCAGGATCTGTCGTGCGAGCTTGGAGGGCCGTTCTTCCATCGTCCGCCAAAGCCATGTTCCGAATCGTCCGGGAGCAAGATGCGTGCCAGGGGCAGAGCGAAGGAAAGTTGCGGGCGAGGCTGCACGTCAGGCGGACAATTTTGTTCCGCTACGCGGCTGCTTTCCCCTGTTGCAGGCCCAATGTCGCCAATCTTTCGGGCCTTTCCGACAGGCGGACAAAAATGTCCGCCCGGCGGGGCGGAACCGACACGGGGCGACGGCTTCCGCGCGCCAGCGGCGCCGCCGCCGAATTCTGTCACAAGGCCCGAACGGGAAACGCAGAAGGGGCCGGTGAGGTCAGGCGCGGGGCGACCGAAAGGCGTTGACGTCTATATTGTATTTGCGGATCAGTTGGCGGAATGCGCGCGGGTTCTTGCAGGCGGCCACGGCAGCGTGGGTTACATTGCCGTGATGGGCCTGGAGCATTGCGCGGATGAAACCGGTTTCGAAGCGAGCAACAACATTCTGCTTCACCTGGCTCAACGAAGCCGCCTGGCCTTCCGTAGCCAAGACCGGCAATTGCAGTTCGGCGACGCCGATGACCGGCCGCTCTTCAGCCAGGATAACGGCACGCTCCATGACATGCTCAAGCTCTCGCACATTGCCGGGCCAGTCATACAGAAGAAGCGACCGATTGGCCCCCGGCGACAGCGCTGGGCGCGGGCGCCGCAACTGCCTTGTGAACCGGTCCACAAAGTGGTCGGCCAACAACACAACGTCATGTCCGCGCTCCCGCAGGGGCGGCATGGTCAGCCGCAGGACGCAGATGCGATAGAAGAAGTCCTCGCGCACCCGCCCATGCTGCCGCTCCTGCGCCAAGTCGCGATTGGTCGCAGCAAGGATTCGCACATCGGCGCGCTTCATGCGTGGCGATCCGAGAGGTCTGTATTCCTTGTCTTGAAGTAACCGCAGGAGCTTGACCTGGGCCTTCGGCGGCAGCGCATCGATCTCGTCGAGAAACAGCGTGCCGCCTTCCGCCTCGGCCACGACGCCTTTGCCGGCCACCGTTGCACCCGTGTAGGCGGCGCGATCGTGACCGAAAAGCTCGTTCTCGATGAGGTCGAGCGGGATGGCCCCGCAATTGACGGGCACGAACGGCTTGTTCGCGCGTGGGCTGAGATAGTGGATGGCGCGAGCGATCACCTCCTTGCCGGTTCCCGTCTCTCCGTCCAGCAACACCGTGGCATCGCAGCGGGAAAATGCCGGAAGCTTGGCGATGACGGCCAGCAAGGGAGCGCTCTCTCCCACAATCTGCTTCAAACCGAACTTGGCCATGAGCGGTGCTGTTACTGGATCCTGGCCATAATGGCGTTGGCATAGATGTTCCAGCCGCGCCCGCAACAGCTGCGGCCGGATCGGCCGCGGAGAAAAGTCGTCACATCCCGCCTCAAAGAACCTCAGAACATCTCCGGAAGGGCGGTCGTCGGTGACCACCACGATCGGAACCTGCTCTGCGACAGCTTTTAGCTGCGTCACAGCATGTTGAACCCTTGCAGCGTCGACCGAGTCTGCCAAGACGATGGCAATGAGTCGGCCCGCCGATTCCGTCTGCGGGTTGGGCACGAACTCGGTCGAAGCCAGTGCTGCTACGGCCTGGGCAACGTCGATCGAGATGATCATGTCGGTCGAGTCGGGAATCGCCGTTCGCACGCAGTCGATGTCGGCCGGGTCTCCACCCAGATCGACCACAACGATTTTCCACTGCGTGTCCATTCGGCAATGCAAGTCAGTCGGCTTCCCAACGATCGGGGCCGCCCTGCCGTGTGAGCACTTTCAATTGCTGTCGCGTACGGCCCATGTTCGTGGGCACAGCAGCCTAGGTGTCCGGGCCGAAGTTTCCGTCTCGACCCTGGCGCGGCAATTGCACCGCGTGCAGGCTACGTGACGACAACTGCGGTGTCTAAGCAGCCAGTGCCAAGAATATGCATCTGGTGCCAGAATCCGACTATCCGACAAGGATCTGGCGCAGTTCGCGCGGCGCCATGCCGTAATGGGCCCGGAATGCGCGATGGAAGGTCGAGAGATCATCAAAGCCGCAGGCAAAGGCGGCCTGAGTGACCGTCATCCTCCGGTCCGCCAGGAGGCGGCGGGCAGCGGCGAGACGGCGCTGTCGAACGCATCGCGCAAACGTCAGTCCTGCTTCTTCAAACAGGCGATAGAGCGAGCGTCGCGAGATGCCCAACTGGGCCGCAACCTGCCCGGCCGACAGGTCCGGGTTTGCAAACCCTCGACCGATGATGGCAAGTGCCGCCTGGAAACGGGCGGCGTCCATACTCTTCCACGGCCGATCGGCCTTCGAAGCTCCATTACCCAGTGCCAGTGCGATGAGCTGACACAGATGCTCGCTGAGCGCCGGACCTGTCTCGCCATCGACTTGGCCGGATGCATCCCACAAAGCATCGAGATAGGCATTCAGGAGCGCCGCCATGCCGGACCGGCCGGGGATGCGCGCGTTGACGGCAAGTGCGGGGTCGCTCAGCAACGGCTCCAGGCCGGCCCGTGGCACGGCCAGGAAGCGGACTCTATGGGCGCCGGACGTGATGTCGGTGATATCGAACGGCAGCGCCGCATCGAAGACAACGAGATCACGTGGACCGGCGATAATCTCGCGACCTGCCTGACGATAGAGCACTTTCCCTCTGAAATGGCGCAACACCTGGTAGCATCCGGGCGCAGCTCCAAATTTTCCGCGGGGACGCGCCAACCGAGCCGGCGCGTTAGCACATTCCCCAAACCACCAGCCGGCAAAGCGGCGAAGGCTCAGCCGGGCATCAAACGGCGCCTCTCCTAGCCATTCGAAACTGAGGCCCATTGGCCCGGTGACGACTTCCCGCCAGAAAGTCAGCCGTTTCCGTTCCGGTACGGATGCCGTCGTAAACTGGAGTTCGTCCGGTGGCCGCATGGTCTTCTTCACCACTTCCAAATCGGCCATCGGAACTTCTGCGAGGATCGCATCCCGCGGCGTGGTGTCGCTGCCGCATGTGGTCGCCGTCCCAGGGGACGGGGCCTACTGAGGACTGCCGGAAGGCCGGATGTCCGACTACCGGATCATCTCTCAGCTGAGCGATGGTGTCCAGCATCAGATCGCGCTCAAGTGCAAATCAAAATTTGAGCGGCTTGCAAAATCAGCTATCGTGCCCTCGCCATTGATGGCAATTTGCCGGCAAACTTAAGCTCTTACCGAACGCGTTTAATTGGAATTCGCCATGTCGATTCTCCCGCATCGGCATAGCGCCATCGCCGACGAGGTGAAGTTCATTCAGGTCCCTTTATCACCACGACCCGGATCAGGGTGAAAAGTACCGAAGATGGTCGGCAGGACTGGAGACATTGCGGTAGAGATCTTCACAGTTCGCCAAACATTGCGGTCGAGAGAGGA
>CAYWVA010000033.1:10079-16986 GCA_964461545.1 uncultured Rhizobiaceae bacterium
CGGGTATACTCGTAATAAACTGGGCGAGTGTAACCAGTTATGTCGGTCTATTCGGGCTGGTCTTTGGAGGCATTCTGGTTGCAGCGGAGTTGAACCATTGATGTCTCTATGTCACCGGCGGCGATCGTCACCGCCAGACTTTTAGTGCTCAACCGGCCTACCAAAACCGCCACTGGATGTGCGCAGCACTGATGGTCTAAGAAATTATGATTCCTCAGTTTTCTTGGTATGCTACACCACAATTTTTACCGCGCACGAGGGACGCGACTATCAGCACGGCGACGACGGTCATTGCTCGCGCTTGAGAGCCTGACCGTCCTGCCCGTCATTGGCAGGACTACGCGGGCAAGCGGCCAAAACCACAGAGGCTGCGCCACAATCAAATAGGCCCACTACCCATTCACACCCATCCTTGGTCATTTGGGTGATGTCGGGTTGCATACAAAAAGAGCTTTGCACTTTGCTGTTTTGGGCTTATAATTCCAAATACTAGGCATTCTCGAGCAGTGCCGGCGGTGGAAAGCCACTCCTGTTTCAGGCTAGGAACAGGGATACAAGGCAAATTTCGCTCAACTGGGTGTTTTTTCCCGCAACTAGAAGGTAGCGTTTTTCCGCGAGGAGAACGGTGCTGCCTCAGATCTAGACTAACAAGTGATAGCGTTCGGAATTGCGCTCCTTGCGACGGGAAGCGTGAAGGTTCGTCATGGCCTTCTGCTGACGTCGTTGACGCAAGGGGAGATCGTCTGAAGTTTTGCTGAGGCGCTTTCAAGGAGAACCATCATGAATAAGTTTGATCGGATTCCACAGATTGCGTGGCTTGCGGCGATTGTCTTCCTGCTTCCCCTCGCCGCATTGGCACAGACTGAGGAAGGACAGGTCCCTGCCGTGGCAACCGCCGAGGAAGATCCGGCCGCCATCGGTCAGGACGAGGCCGCCGCCGCGATAGTCGAGGCCGCAGTCCAGACGCAGTTGACGTCCCGCAGCCACACCATCGCGGCTTTCTCCTCCTCGCACTTCTTGGAAGGGAATGCGTGCCCCGCGACATTCACCATGGTCTCGGGCGCCTGCCATCCGGGCTTCGACGACCGCGTGATCATTACCAACCAGTTCCCGAACACCGGCGCGAACACCTGGCGGTGCGGCTTCCGCAACAACAATGTCGTGAGCCGCACTATCTGGATCTACACGCTTTGCGGGAAGTGAGCGGTCATTTATTTGGAGAGAGCACATGTCCAGAGCATTGGCATTCGCAGCCGCCATGGCCGCGACGATCGCCGGTGGCACGGTTTTTCCGAGCGGGGCCCCCGCCCAGGAGGCAGGCCGAACCGGCGTCTCATCGCTCATTGAGGCGGTGACGCACACCACGCGCACCAGCCGCAGCCACTCGATTGCTGCCGGCGCCTCCGTCGGAACTCTCGAGGGAACCGCCTGCACGGGCGACTTCAAGGTGGTAGGCGGCGCCTGCCACCCCGGCTTCTCCGACCGCGTCCGCATCACCAACCAGTTCCCGAACGTCTCGGCCAACACTTGGCGGTGCGGCTTCAAGAACAACACCAGCAGCCAACAGACTGTCTGGGTCTACACGGTTTGCGGCCGCGACGCCGGCCCGCAGCTCGTCACCCATAACCTGACCGTCCGGCGCCACACCGCCTCGACGCTCACCAATGCTGATTCCGACCGCATCATGGGCGACGCCAATACCGTGATCCAGGTGAACGACGGGCCCGGTGACATCGCCTGCACCATGGAAATGGTGCGCAACGGCAACGTGGCGACTTTCGCCGTCGGCACCGGCACCATCAACAGCGCCGCCGACTTCACCGCCGTCATCCAGTCGCCCCCGCCCGGGGTCAAGGTCGTAAACCAGATCAACTGGTGCGGCGGGCTCATCCCTGGCGTCATCGGTTGTGCCCCAGTGCCCGGCACATCCTTAGTCGTCGTGCGCTTCACCCAGTCGCTCGAAGGCATCCTCTGGCTCCACGAATTCGGCCACAACAAGGGGCTCTCGCACCGCAATGACGTCAATGCAGTCATGGCGCCCAGCATCGCCGCCAGCCGGCAGCGCGTGAACCAAGCCGAATGCGACGCCTTCCGCGCCCAGCCGGCGGTCGCGGCGGTAGCGGTCGTCATTCTCCCTGCGGAGGCGCAGGAGATGCCGCAGGACGTTCGCGACTTCGTCCGTCAGATCTACTTCCACGGCGTTCCCTTCGAGCAGGCCCGCCAGTTCGGTGAAGACGACCTCGCCGTGCTCGAGGAAATGCTTCAGGATCCCGCCGAGGAGCCGTACTGGCAGACCATCGTAGTCACTATGGGCATGATCGGCGAGCCCGAGGCGGCTGGCCCCCTGATCGAGTTCATCACCGAACCGGCGGAGGGGCAATTATCCCCCGACCATTACCGCGCCAAGACGAACGCCGTCATGTCGCTCGGCTATCTCGTCAATCTGGGGGACAGCCAGGAAGCGCTCAACTTTCTGTCCGAGGCCGCCCGGCCGGCCTTCTGGACCGGGGAAGCGCTTGGGATGGCGCCCTTCCACGCCGACGCTGAGGAGCGCAACATCGATCTCGCGACCCACGCAGTGTTGGGCCTCGCACTCGCCGCGACCGATGAGGCCATCGAAGCATTGCGCGAGCTTCGCGACACGACCGACGCCGAAGTAGCGGAGTTTCAACGGGCCTCTGGTGATCTCATCGCCGAGGCAATCCGCGAGGCCGAGCAGATCCAGGTGGAGGGACTTGAGGAGTACTACGAGCACGACCAACAATCACGATGACGGCGTCAATCCCTTCTCCGCATCAACCGAGCCGGGGCACGCGCCCCGGTTCGCGCCTTTTTGTTCCAGCGCTGGCCCGGTAAAGGATTCTTCTGCCAGCGAGCCTTACCGTTGCGGCCTGAAGCAGCTCACATCGGCACCGTGTATTCCACGTACAGGTCAGTCTGGCGCAGCCTGCCGGCGAACTGGCCTTGTGCCGCATCCTCGTCGATGCCGAGATCGGAGCGCACCACCGTCCCCCGCGACAGCAGCGCCGCCATCAGCGGCGGAAACGGGATGCGCGACCAGTTGCGGCCGAGCGCGGTCTCCTCGTCCACCGGCACGAAGGCGACCAGCCCGTGGCTCGCCATCCGTTCCAGTCCCTTGTCCTTGAGGGTGGCATTGTGGCTGCCATGATGGCCGGTCTTGTAGAACACGGTGCGCTCGAGGAGTTCGCGTCCGGTAACCACCGTGCCTCCCTCAAGCGTCCATTCGAGGTCGTGCCACGTGAGCCAGTTGCCGACCTGGGCGTCGGCAGCGAACAGCAGCACCTGGCGCGATTCCACGAGTTCGATCGCCAGAACGAGACTGGTATTGTTGGTGGCCGCGTCGAGCTGCAGCGCCAGCTCCGCCGCGGTTCCGAGCCAATCGTTGTCGATGCGCCGCCAGCTCTCGTCGACAGCACCGTCCTCGCCTGCCCCCCAGTAATGGGTTGCGAAGAAGCGCCGCAAATCCGCCACCTCCTCGGCGCTGCGTACCTGCTCGATGTCGGCGGAAAGCCCATCGCCGTCCAGCGGCAGCCACTCGGTACGATCAAAGGGGACATAGAGCGCCTGGCGCTCGCGCGTGTCCGCATCGACACCGATGCCCAGCCTTTCGGCGGCTGCGGCGAAGAAGGAGTCGGCCAGGGGCAGACCGGCGAATTCGCGATACATCTCGCTTTGCGCCACCAGCCGGCGCAGCATCGCGGCATCCGGCGGCGGCCCAAGGGCATAGATTCGCACGCCCGGCGCCCGCGCGCTGCACCATGGCGGATCGGCGGGCCGACAGTAGCGCTGCGGCCCCAGCGACTTGGCGATGTCAAGCGCGTCGGACGTGGCGTTGGCCGACAGGGCAAAGAATCCGAGCAGGTTGGCGACAGCGCCGGCGAAAGGAAGGGCGGCGAGCGGACCGGCGGCGCGCAATCCGTCCACGAGCCCGACAAGCTGGCTGAGGCGGCTGTTGCGCTCGGCGCGCAAAAGCGTTGCCAGCCGGTCGGACGGATCCTCGGTCCAGGCCAACCAGACCTCCCCCACCGACAGCTTGCCCTTCGAGTTGCGCTCGCCGGGCATCGCGAACAACTCGCGCACCTGGGCGAAGCCCGAAACGTGGTCCCAGTGCTCGTGGGTGACGACGAGAACGTCGACATAACCGTCCGTGTCGGCGATGAGGCTCTCGACCACCTTGCGCATGCGGCCGGCCGCGTCCGGCGTCGCCCACAATACGCCGCAGTCGATGAGGATGCGGAACGGCTGCGGGCCGTCGCCCGGAACATCGAGCAGCAGGCAGTCGCCGAAGCCCTGGCGATACATCCGGACGCGCACTCCTTGCGGCTGCGACTGGGCCCGGGCCCGACGCCGGCGGGCGGACGCCGGCCTGGCTGGCTTCGGCTTGACGCCCTTGCGGCTCTTTTTTCCCGCCATCCGCGGCTCCTTCAATGGCCCATGTGGCACAGCGCGAATGGTTCATCGCCGCGCACCCCGAAATACATCGCGTGCAGCGAGGCGCCGGCCCCCTCGACCCGATGCCGGCGCTGCGCCTCGAGACGGCGTTGGCTGTCGACGCGCTTGCTGACCGCATAGCGGATCGGCGCCTCGGCGTTGTCCGGATCAAGGACGAGGGTGCAGCCGCCGCGAAAGCGGAAGGTGCCGAACTGCGGATGCTTGGGATCATAGGGTTCGTCGCGCGATTGGGTGATCACCGCAATCACGTCGGTCAGCGTACTGCCGTCCGGCGCCACCCGGCGGGCCGGCCGCACCGAATGGACCTCGAACGGCGCGTCGTCGGCGAGCGTCAGGCCCAAGGCCTCACCGAGGTCTTGCTTGCCGGCTAGGTGGCGCGCCAGCCAAGTGTGCATTTTGCGGCCGTTGACCTTGGCGAGCCGGTGGGCCGTTCGCCTGTCGAGTCGCCGGGTCCAGTCGAGATCGAGGCCCTTGAGCATCCTGCCGAAGCCGCTCAGCTGGTGCAGCGGGGCGCGCCAGCGCAGGCTCTCAACCGAGATCGTGCGCACGCCGTCGGGATAAATGCGGAAGGCCTCGAACGCCTCCAGGAAGGCGAGGCGGTAGTCGTTGCGGTCGTCCGGCACCAGGTCGCTGTCGGCCGTTATCAGGGCACGCAGATAGTCCGGGAAGGTGATGTCGACCGGAGGGCAATAGTCGAGGGCGCGGATGCAGATGGTCAGTACCCGCCCGGCGATGATGGCGGCGTCCTCGGCGAGGCGGTTGACGAGGTCGGGATGCAAGGCTCCGGCGGGAAGCACGCCGGAGCCGCCGGTGGCGATGCGAATGAGATCGGCGACGCGGCGCTCATAGATGGTCACGAAGGCGCGAAACACCGTCGCCACCAGGATGGCGCCCCGGTCGTGCGGCCTGAAGGTGTTGGCGTAGTTGCGCTCTTGGGGGTCGGTGCCGATGGCACTGCGCAGCGCCTTCGAATAGCCCAGGGCCTCGCCGAACTGGGAGGCGAGGTCGCCCAGAAGCTTGGCGATCCTCAGGTCGCCGCGGGTGCGGCCGATTTCATGACGCAGAATCTCGGGATAGGTGAAGTGCTGGAAAATGGCGACGATGTCGGAGAACGCCTCGTGGAAGGCCAGCGTATCGGGGTTGCTCGGCTCCTTGAAACGCCGGTGCAGGCCGTCGAGCAGCGCGTGCGAGGTCTCGTGGGCGATGATGTCGTGCGACAGGCATGTGAAGATCAGCCCACCCGGCCGGCCGACGCTGCCGTCGGCAGGTTGCTGCGGGAAATAGCCGAACAAAAGCGCCACCTTGTCGGGGCTGTAATAAGCGTTGGCCTGGCGCAGCGCGTGGGGAAAGACGCGCAGGCGGCGCACGAAGTCCCAGTCGTCGGCGACCTTGCCCGGCGGCCTGTCGCGCCAGTGCCGCGGCGCCCACAGGGCCGATCGGCCGAGCGCCCGCTCGAAATGGCCGATGGTCTGCATGGCCACCGCGTAGACCATCTGCTGGTGAAACTGCGGGTTGCCGACCGACGGGTCGAGTCCGTTGCTGGCCAGCACGTGGGGATGGTCCAGATTGACCGGGGCATAGGCAAGCCCGCTCTGCGGGTCGACGTCGACCACCTCGAGATAGTCGCCGACCGGTCCGGGCGCGAGGCCGTCACTGCCGTCGGCAGCGGTCTCCCAACGCACGCGCACCGTCGCCTCGTTGACCATCGCCGTGGCAATGCGGTTGGAGAAGCTCGGGTCAAGCGCGAAGATCCTGAGTTGGCGATGGGACGGCGGCTGGGAAACCCGGCGGCGTGCAAGCTGGGAGCCGAGCCGCTGACGTTCCTCCGCTCCGGCACCGGGACGGGCGCCCTCCGGCAGTGACGGCGACGGTTTTGCCCCGCGGCCAGCGATAGGCTCGAGTTCGGCGCGCAGCGCGTTTGAGCAGCGGCCGTCGTCAAGCAGAATCTCGGCCAGTCGCCGGCTATCCTTCTCGGCCAGACGGCGGTGGGGCGTATCGGGGTCCTCGATCACCTCTCGCACCGCCCCGATCGACTGGGCGAGCTGCGTCATTTCCAGCGACAGCAGCTCCGAGACAGCCGGATCGGGCGCCACCCCGAGCCCGGTCAAGAGCCTGAAAATGGGAAACGTGGCGCTGTCGCGCGGCGCCTGGGACAGCGCACCCAAGTTCGCCGGGGTCAAGTCGAGCGCCTTGCGGGCACGCAGGATGCCGTTGCCGAAATAGCCTGCGAAGCTCGCTGCCGGCACGGTTGCGGAGGACTTGGCGGCCGACCGGAACAGCGCTTGGCGGACGGCCTCCGCCCGCTTCCAGCCGGAGGCAAGTCCATTCTTATGGTGGGCCAGCCACAGAGCTGCGGCCGCGGCGATCTGGGGCGTCGCAGAGGACGTGCCGGCCCCGTCGAGATCGATCGCCGTCGCACAGCCGAGCTTCGCCC
>CAYWVA010000034.1:0-16858 GCA_964461545.1 uncultured Rhizobiaceae bacterium
TGTAGTCGACCGGGCAATATGGAGCAATTGCAAGGCGCATGCTTCCCGTTCGCCTAGCCAGATAATATCCGCCGCGCAGCAAATCAATGGCACTGCCGCTGCGCCGGCGTCCAGCCGCTGTCTCGAGGCGCAGCTGTTGCGCCTGGCTTGCGGGCATCGTCGGGACTGGAAAACGGCGACGGATGTGGGCATATTGCTGCCGCGATCTCGGAGCATGGGGATGGCTCACACAGCAATTTAGGCCATGGTGGATTAATGCGACTGAGATACTCAAGCGTGGCGGTGGTGTTGGCGGCTGTACTGCTGCCAGCCGGGGCATCGGCGGACTCGCAGGTGGTGGCAACGGTGAACGGCTACGCGATCACCGCACAGGAGGTTCAGCTCGCCGCCGACGACATCCTGCCACATCTTTCAGAGGTGCCGGCCCATTTGCGGTTTCCTTTCGTCGTCGAATACCTGATGGAGCGTCATCTCCTGGCCCAGGCGGCCGTGAAGGAGGGGATTGCCGAGTCCGAGGAATACAGGCGCCGCCTTGCCTTCTATCAGGCCAAGGCGCTGCGCGACGCCTATTTTGCCGCCAAGCTCAAGCCGGCCATCACCGAGGAGGCGGTAAAGAAATCCTATGACGAACAGGCGGCCAAGGTGGAGAACGAGGAGAGGATCCGGGCCCGGCACATCCTGGTTGCCAGCGAACAGGAGGCCAAGGAACTTTCTGCCCGTCTGGCCAAGGGCGAGAACTTCGAGGCCCTGGCCCAGGAGTACAGTCTGGACGGATCGAAAGAGTTCGGAGGTGATCTCGGCTATTTCACTGCTGAGGAGATGGTGCCCAACTTTTCCACAGCGGCCTTCTCGCTCGACGTCGGGGAACTGTCGCAGCCGGTGCAGACCGAGTTCGGCTGGCATCTGATTAAGGTCGAAGATCGCCGCGTCGGCGGCGCCCAACCGTTCGAGAGTGTCAAGGAGGCGATCCGGCTGGTGCTCCTGCGTCAGTCCGTACAGGGTCGGCTGGTCGAGCTGCGCCAGAATGCAACCATCGAGGTGCACGATCCTGACCTGAAGCGGCTCCAGGAAGAGACCGAAAGGCTCCGCGACGAGATTGACCAGCAGTTGCCCAAAGCGAACTGAGTCAGCGAAGTCCTGGGCAACGCGAATCATGGGCGCCGGCGCGCATATTTCACCGCTCGCCCCGGCGGCCCTTGTCGAACTGCCCCGCCTGGCGGGGGTGAGGCTGGCCAGCGCGCATGCGGGCATCCGCTACCAGGGCCGGCCGGACGTCATGTTGGCCCTGGTCGAGCCTGGCTCGACGATTGCCGGCGTGTTCACCCGCTCCAAGACCCGTTCCGCACCGGTTGATTGGTGCCGGACGAACCTGACCGGGGGCACGGCCCGGGCCATCGTGGTTAACGCCGGCAATGCCAATGCCTTCACCGGCAAGGCCGGGATGCGTGCCGTGAAGGCGACGGCGGCGGCCACCGCCCGGCTGCTCGGCTGCGCGCTCAGCGAGGTGTACGTTGCCTCCACCGGCGTAATCGGTGAGGCGCTCGACCCCGGCCCGATCATGGCTGCGCTGCCAGGTCTCGTTCGGACGGCGCGCGAGGACGGCTGGGCAGACGCCGCGCGGGCAATCATGACCACCGACACCTTTGCCAAGATGGCGACCGCTACGGCCTCACTGGACGGCCGCCGGGTGACGGTCAGCGGCATCGCTAAGGGTTCCGGCATGATCGCCCCCGACATGGCGACATTGCTGGTGTTCTTGTTCACCGATGCCGCGCTGCCGCAGGAGGTGTTGCAGCCACTCCTCGGCCGTGCCGTCGATGCAAGCTTCAACTGCATCACCGTCGACGGCGATACCTCCACCAGCGACACGGTGCTGTGCGTCGCAACCGGTGCCGCCGACAACCGGCACGACCGGCTCAACGGCCAGACAGACCGGCGCCTCGCCGGCTTCGCCAAGGCGCTTGGCGCGGTCACGCGCGAACTTGCCCAACTCGTGGCGCGCGACGGCGAGGGGGCGGAGAAATTCATTACCGTGACGGTGACCGGGGCTGAAGACGACCTGGCTGCGCGTCGCATTGGCTTGGCAATCGCCAACTCCCCACTGGTGAAGACGGCGATCGCCGGGGAGGACGCCAATTGGGGCCGCATCGTCATGGCGGTCGGCAAGTCGGGCGAGGCTGCCGAGCGCGACCGGCTCAACATCCGCATCGGCGGGGTCTCGGTCGCCCGGCGCGGGGCCGCCGACCCCGGCTACCGAGAGGACGCGGTCAAGCCGCACATGGCGGGCCGTGAAATTGTCATCGCAGTTGACGTCGGGGTGGGGCGCGGCCGGGCAACAGTGTGGACCTGCGACCTCACCCACCGCTACATTGACATCAACGGCTCCTACCGGAGCTGAATGTGGCCGATGGCTTGCCACTCGTCCTGGTGGCGGCCTGCGCACTCGTCGACGTCGACGGGCGGGTGCTGATCGCCCGACGGCCGCCGGGCAAGGCAATGGCGGGCTTATGGGAGCTGCCGGGCGGTAAGGTGGAGACCGGCGAGCGGCCCGAAGCCACGCTCATCCGCGAACTCAAGGAGGAGCTTGGCATCGATGTGACCGAGGCCTGCCTGGCGCCGCTGACCTTCGCCAGTCACGCCTATCCCGACTTCCACCTGCTGATGCCGCTCTATGTCTGCCGACGCTGGCATGGCACGGTGACGCTGCGCGAGCACGCCGAATTGAAGTGGGTACGTCCGCAACGGCTGCGCGACTTCCCGATGCCGGCGGCCGACGTACCGCTCATCGCCCACCTGATCGACGCGCTTTGAAAGGGAGGGAGCAGAGGCCGGTGCGGCCCCTGCCCGCTCATGCTGTCATCGTCCGTCAAGCTGACGGGCGAGCTGAGCGTTGTGGGTCGTGACCCATCCGGGGATTAAGAATGCATCTGCCAGGAGCCAGAGACCCAGGGGAACCAACAGCAGCAAACCGGCACCGAAAGCCAACACGGTCATGAAACCGACCAGGCACATCACCAGCTGGGCTGCCGCAGTTCCAGTCCGGCCATTGTAGAACCTGTGGCCGCCGAACGCGCCGACGAAAAACCACAGGATGTAGCTGGCGGCCATCGACTTCTTGTTGGCTTCAAACATCATCATGGCGCGCGCATCATCGCTTGATGATGCCGGTTTCCTGGACGAGGTGTGGCTAGGTCCTGACATGGTCATTGCGATGGCATCAACGCCGTGGGATCCCCGTCGATCCGGCTGGCGAGGATCACGGCTTGGGTGCGGCTCTCGACGTTAAGCTTCTGGAGGATGGCCGACACATGGGCCTTGACCGTCGCCTCCGAGACTCCCAGCTGGTGGGCGATCTGCTTGTTGAGCAGCCCCTCTCGCAGCATCATCAATACGCGGACCTGCTGGGGAGTGAGGGCGGTGAGCCGTCGGGCAAGATCTGCCGTCTCGCGATCGCCTGGCGCATCGTGGTCGAGGCCGGGCGGCCACCAGATATCGCCCCCGAGCACCGTCTTGACCGCCAACTGCATCTCTTCGACCGTGCTCGACTTGGGGATGAACCCCGACGCGCCGAGATCAAGCGACCGGCGAATCATCGCTGGCTCGTCGGTCGCCGAGACCACGACCACCGGGACACCGGGATGCTGGGCGCGCATGTAGAGGAGGCCCGACAGCCCCTGAACACCCGGCATCTTCAGGTCGAACAGCACCAGATCGATGTCGTCGCGGGCTTCGAGCAGCCGCACCACCTGATCAAACGACCCGGCTTCAGCGATCTCCACCTCCGCCACCGCACCGACAAGCGTCTGCTTCAGTGCCTCGCGAAACAATGGATGGTCGTCGGCAACGATCAAGCAGGGTCCGGCCATCCTTACCTCCGCCACCCACTGCCCAGTGTGCTGGTCCAGATGGGCGTAACTGGGGGCGTCAAACCTATCCTCGCCGCGCACCTTCGCCAACCCCCGATCGGGGCCGAGGCGGCTCAGCCTCGGGCTGTTCCCAGGAAATGCACCGTCAGCGAGCGGCGGTGCGCCTTGGCCCGATGCTCGATCACATAGACCGCCTGCCAAGTGCCTAGGGTCATGCGTCCCCCCGTGACCGGGATCGCCAGACTGGTCGAGGTCAAGGCCGACTTGATGTGAGCTGGCATGTCGTCTGGGCCCTCTACGCGATGTCTGTAGGGGGCATCGGCCGGAGCCAGTGTGGAAAGCGCGTCCACCAGATCGGCCTGAACGTCGGGATCGGCGTTCTCCTGAATGCTCAGAGAGGCTGAGGTATGTCGGATGAACACCGTGAGCAGCCCCTCTGCGGCCCCAAGGTCGGCAAGCCACTGGGCCAGTCGGCCGGTAATGTCGGTGAACCGGCCGCCGCGGGTCTCGACCATGAGCTCGGCCATGGCCTGGCCGATGGTTGCGGCCGAAGTCCACCTGTCCGGGTCCGCGCTCACCGGTCTGGGCTCCCGGTCGCAGCGATGGCCGCCCGCATCAGCCAACAAGATTTGGTCATTGTTCCGCCCATCTCGCGACGAGGTCGGGCGCCACTTTCGCAGGTGGCTCAACCCGGATGGCCCGCGCCGGCTCCTGTCGCCGTCCCGAGCTGCGCGTGCGCCTGGCCCGTTCGCTCCCGATAAGGAGCGGACGGGCCGCATTTTAGCCCGTCAGGTCTCGCGGCCCGGGTCCTGCGAGAGACCGCGGGCAAAATCTATGAACCGGCGCATAAAACGCTCAATGAATCCCATCACACGATCGAGGTCCTCCGCGCTCGGCAGCTCAAGTGCGCCACCCGTGCCGCGCTGGGCTTGCAGTTCGGCTTCGAGCTGTGCCAGCCGCTGCTTAAGAGCGCCATTCTCCTCGGCAAGCCGGCCGATCTCGTCTTCCAGCGCGTCTTGCGCGTCGGCTACCATTTCGCAGCGCCAGTGACCGTCGCGCGAGCGGCAATGCGACACGGTGCCGTTGGCGGTGTCCAAGCGAATAAAGCCGCCGTCCACGTCCTTGAGAACATAGCGGCCGGCCTCAGCTGCGACGGCCGGGCCCGCGAGCCCAAGTGCCAACCCCGCCGAGGCGAATGTCAACAGCGCGCGTTTCATCTCTAGGCCTCCCTCATGCTGACCGCCTTCGGCGGGGCGACCCATCGGCGGCATCAGTTACACTATAACACAACGATACGGGGCATTCATGGCCGGTATTCAGTCCTCCAACACGTCCTTTGACTCGACGCGCGAGTCATGTCCCAGCCGATAGACGATGGGCACCCCTGTTGCGATCTCAAGCTTGACGATCTCCTCGGGACTCTTGGCCTCGATCGCCATGACCAGGGCGCGTAACGAGTTGCCGTGGGCCGACACCAGCACCCGCTTGCCCGACAGGACATCCGGCAAGATGTGAACAACGTAGTAAGGCAACGTGCGGGCGAGCGTGTCCTTGAGACTTTCCCCTCCCGGTGGCGCGACATCATAGGAGCGTCGCCACAGATGCACCTGCTCCTCGCCCCAGCGCGCCCGGGCATCGTCCTTGTTGAGGCCGACGAGGTCGCCGTAGTCGCGCTCGTTGAGGGCCTGATCCCACTTGGTCTCGAGGCCCGTCTGCCCGAGTTCTTCGAGCATGATCGTCAGGGTTTCCTGGGCGCGCTTCAGCGCGCTCGTGTAGGCCAGGTCGAACCGGAGGCCGCGCGCCTTGAGCCGGCGCCCGGCATCTCTTGCCTCCTTGATACCGAGTTCCGTCAGGCCGACGTCGCGCCAGCCCGTGAACAGGTTCTTGTGGTTCCACTCGCTCTGGCCATGGCGCACAAGTACAAGAAGGCGATCCATGATGCACTCCGGTATTCGTCACGCTGCGCCAAGCCCGAGCACGTCGGCCATGCCGTAAAGGCCGGGCTTTTTGTCGAACGCCCACTGTGCCGCGGTGAGCGCGCCGCGGGCGAAGACATCGCGCGACTGGGCCTTGTGGCATAGCTCCAGCCGCTCGTCATTGCCGGCAAAGATCACCGCATGGTCGCCGACGACGCTGCCGCCGCGCAAGGTGGCAAAGCCGACATCGCCGGCCGTTCTCGGCCCGGTGTGGCCGTCGCGAGAGCGGATCGAGCGCTTCGTCAGGTCGATGCCGCGGCCCGCCGCTGCCGCCTCGCCAAGCAGCAGCGCCGTTCCCGACGGCGCATCGACCTTGTGGCGATGGTGCATCTCGAGGATTTCAATGTCGAATGCCTCGCCGAGCGCCTGTGCCGCCTGGCGTACCAGGACAGCCAGCAGATTGACCCCGAGGCTCATGTTGCCGGACTTGACGATGCGTGCATGGCGGGCCGCAGCCCTGATGCGGCCTTCGTCCCCGGCCGTGAAGCCGGTGGTGCCGATGACGTGCACGATGCGGGCCTGAGCCGCCAGTTCGGCGAGCGCCAGGCTGGCCACCGGGGTAGTGAAATCGAGCACCGCATCGACGTTGCGCAACAGCTCGAGCGGGTCGTCTACGATCTTGGCACCGATCTCGCCGAGGCCGCAGAACCGGCCCATGTCCTCCCCGACATGAGCTGTGCCCCTGGCTTCCAGCCCGCCGGCGAGATCGACGCCATCGGTCTCGTGCACGATACGGGTAAGCGTGCGCCCCATGCGGCCGGCGGCGCCGGCAACGGCAATCTTGAGCATGATCTAGACGCCTTCGACGATCACGATATCGGCCTCGCCGGCGCCCTGGCGCTTGGCTTTCGCTGCCTGGTATTCGGGCGAATTGTAGCAGGCCAGCGCGTCCTCGAAGCTGTCGAATTCGATGACGACGTTTCGTGGCCGCCCCTCGCCCTCGAGCTGCTGGCAGCGACCGCCACGGGCCAGGATACGGGCGTTGTATTTGCCGAACGCCTGTGGCGCCGCTTCGGCATAAAGTCGATATTGATCCGGACTGTTCACCGTCACCCGCGCGATCCAATAGCCCTTCATGGTGCCTGCTTCTCCTCAAAAAGATTCACACGCCGAGAAAGCGGTGCTGGATGTCCTGGTGGGCGGCAAGCTCCAGCGATGTGCCGTGCCAGACCACCCGGCCCTTGTCGATGATGAAGTGCCGGTCGGCGATGCGGATGAGGTCGGCGACGTTCTTGTCCACGACCAGGATCGATACGCCCGTAGTGCGGATGCGGGCCAGTGCTGCCCAGATCTTCTGCCGGATGAGCGGCGCCAGCCCTTCTGTGGCCTCGTCAAGCAGAAGCAGGCGCGGATTGGTCATCAGCGCCCGCCCCACCGCCAGCATCTGCTGCTCGCCGCCTGACAAGAGATTGCCCATCGAGGAGCGCCGGGCGGCAAGCTCTGGAAACATCTCGAAGATGCGCTCGGTGGTCCACGGCGCGGACGCGCCATGGCGGTTGGCGGCGGTGGCCACCAAGTTTTCAAGCACTGTCAGATTGGGGAAAACCTGCCGGCCTTCCGGCACCAATCCAAGCCCAAGCTTGGCTATGCGGAAAGATGGCAGGCGGGTCAACTCATGATCGTCGAACTGGATCGAGCCGGCTTTCGGCGGCACGATGCCCATGATCGAGTTTATGGTGGTGGTCTTGCCCATGCCGTTGCGGCCAAGCAGCGTCACCACCTCGCCTTGAGCGACGTCGAGGGTCAGGCCGAACAGCACCTGGCTGACACCATAGAACGTCTCGAGGCCGCGCACCGCCAGCATGGGCTCAATCCTCGCCAAGATAGGCCCGCCGCACCGACTCGTTGGCACGGATTTCATCAGGCGTGCCGGTGGCAATGATGCGACCATAGACCAGCACAGAGATGCGGTCGGCGAGCGCAAATACAGCGTCCATGTCATGCTCAACCAGCAGCATGGTCTTGTCCTGCTTCAGCCGCCGCAGCATGTCGATCATCTGGCCGCTCTCCTCCAGCCCCATGCCGGCGGTGGGCTCGTCGAGCAGCAGCAGGTCGGCCTGCAGCGCCAGTGCCATGGCGATTTCGAGCTGGCGGCGCTCGCCATGCGAAAGCGTGGCGGCAAGCTCATGCACCCGATCTGCCAACCCCACCTGCTCGAGCACCGACATGGCAGGCTCGCGCAACGACCGCTCAGCGCGCGCCGGTGCCCAGAAGCGGAAGGAATGGCCATCGCGGGCCTGGACGGCGAGCGCCACATTATCGAGCACCGACATGGACAACAGCACGCTGGTGATCTGGAATGACCGCGCGATGCCGATCAGTGAGCGTTTATGGGCGGGCAGACTGGTGATGTCCCGGCCGTGAAAGTGGACCGTGCCGCTGTCGGGGGTGAGCAATCCGGAAAGCTGCGAAATGAGCGTCGTCTTCCCGGCACCGTTGGGGCCGATGAGCGCATGGCATTCGCGCTCCCTGACATCGAAGCTGATGTGATCGGACGCCTTCACGCCACCGAAGTTCTTGCTCAAGCCTTGAATCAATAGGATCGGCGTTGTCACGGCCGCCCACCAAACCGACTGAGCAGGCCCCAGAATCCGCCCCTGATGAACAACACCGCGGCGATGAGCAAAAGCCCGAAGGGAAGCTGCCAGTAGACCGTGACGGCTGACAGATATTCCTCGAGCGCGAGAAACCCGATGGCCCCGAAAACCGGGCCGAACAGCGATCCCGCTCCGCCGAGAATCACCATGAAAATGAGCTCGCCGGAGCGCGTCCAGCCCATCATCTCGGGCGAGATGAAGCTGGTGAAATTGCCCAGAAGCGCCCCGGCATACCCGGTCATGGCGCCCGAAATCACGTAGGCGACGAGGCGGTAAACATAGGTATTGTAACCAAGGGTGCGCATGCGCGTTTCGTTGTCCTTGGCGCCCTGGATCACCAGGCCAAAGCGCGAATTGACGATACGGTATTTTAGGTAAAGCCCGACCAGCAGCGAGACATAGGCGAAAAGGAACAGCGTCAGCGGGTCTCGCAGGTTCAGCAGGGGCAGAGCCGAGCGTCTATAGATCGGCAGGCCGTCGTCGCCGCCGTAGTAGTCGAGGCTGACAAAGAAATAGTAGGCCATCTGGGCGAAGGCCATGGTGATCATGATGAAGTAGACGCCCTTGGTCCTCAGGCTGATGGCACCGGTCACCAAGGCGAACAGGGCGCACACGGTTATCGCCAGCGGGAAATGGATCAGGCCAGATCCGAACCCATGGAATACCAGGATACCGACGCTGTAGGCGCCGATGCCGAGAAAGGCGGCATGGCCAAAAGAGATCATGCCGCCATAGCCCAGCACGAGATTGAGGCTTATCGCGGCGAGCGTCAGCGTCACCATGCGGGTCGACAGATCGAGGTAGAACTTCTGTCCCGACCACCAGGCAAACAGCGGCAGGACGAGCATGGTGGCCAGGAGGAGTGCCGAAGCCCATTCGCGCACCTGCCAGTTACCCAACCCCAGGCGCGCAGGGACGGCAAGCTGGCTGTGCTGCGTCTGAGCCATGTCAGCGCACCTTGGGGGGGAACAGTCCTTGCGGCCGGACTGCCAAAACGGCTGCCATCAGGATGTAAATTAGCATTGCCGAGATGGCCGGGGCAGCCGTCGCGGCGGCGTTGACCGGCATGATCAGCTTGAAGAAATCGACCAGAAAGGACCGTCCGAGAGTATCGATCAGCCCAATCAGGAGTGCGGCGACAAATGCGCCCTTCATCGAGCCGATGCCGCCGACGATGATCACCACGAACGCGGTGATGATGATATCGTTGCCCATGCCGATCGACGCCCCGGTGATCGGTGCAATCATCATCCCGGCGAGCCCTGCAAGCACCGCACCGATGGCAAAGACGGCGGTAAACATGGTTTTGATATCGATGCCGAGTGCCGAGACCATTGTTCGGTTCGACGCCCCGGCGCGGATCAGCATGCCGAGTCGGGTATGGGTCACCAGCCAGTAGAGAAGCCCGGCGACCGCCAGGCCGGTGGCGATGATCACCAGGCGGTAGGCCGGAAAGATGATGTTGGGCAGGATTTCGACCTGTCCTCTGAGCCACACCGGCAACGGGATCGAGATGCCTTCCGGCCCCCAGATCAGGTGGGCCAGCGTGCCGAGCACCAAGATCAGCCCGAAGGTCGCCAACACGTGGTCGAGGTGGTCTCGCTGGTAGAGCGCCCGCACCACCGTCAACTCGAGCGCGAGGCCGATCAGTACCATCGCCGGCAGGGCCAGCAGCACGGCAATGACGAACGATCCGGTGACCAGCGTGAAGGTCGCGGCAAGGAAGGCGCCCAGCATGTAGACCGAGCCGTGTGCCAGGTGGACGAAGTCCATGATGCCGAACACCAGAGTCAAGCCGGCGGCAAGCAGAAACAGCAGCACCCCAAGCTGCAGACCGTTCAACAACTGGATGAGAACCAGCGAGCCGCTCATTCGTCCTGACCTAACGACCTGCAGTCGGCCGGCACACGACCGGGCCACAGGGGATTAACGCAGGCGCCGACGTAAGTACGCGATCACGAGGGTCCCCGGCCGCCGTGGGCGAACCGGGGCTTGCGAGAATGAAACACCTCAACGCCGCCCGATCATGGTGCCAGATCAGTTCATCTGGCATTCCTGGGCATGGACGTCCTGATTCATCTCATAGACGGTGGAGACGATCTTGGTCGTCCATACGCCATGGTCGTCCTCAGCCACTTCCTGCAGATAGAAGTTCTGGATGGGGTAGTGGTTGGGGCCGATCTTGAACTCGCCCCTGATCGAGGGGAAATCAGCCTTGCGCAGCGCTTCGCGCAGGCCGTCGATGTTCGACAGGTCTCCGTTCACCGCTTCCACAGCCGACTTGATGTAGAACATCGCATCATAGGACTGGGCGGCGTAGAAGGACGGATAGCGGTTGTACTTGGCCTTGAAGTTTTCGATAAACTGCTTGTTCTGGGGGGTATCGAGGTCGGGCGACCAGAACAGCGTCAGTCTTGAACCGAGAACGTCGGTCATGCCGGCGTCCTGGAATACCGGCAGCGACAGGGAGTCCATCACATAGGTGGTGTAGAGCGGCAGCGACTCGACCAGCCCCGCCTGCTGATACTGGGTAATGAAGACATGCCCGGCCCGACCAGGATAGAAGGCGAACAGCGCTTGTGCGCCAGAAGCCCGCGCCTTGGCAAGCTCGGCGGAAAAGTCGAGTTGATCCGGCCACCTGGTCAGATCCCTGCCCGCGATCTGGCCTTTGAAAGTCGATTCCACGCCAGCCAGCATGTCCCTGCCGGCAGCATAGTTGGGTCCCATGAGGTAGATCGATGTGATGCCGAGTTGGTTCAAAACCTCGCCCATGGCCTGTGGCGTCTGGTCGTTCTGCCAGGAAATATTGAAGAAGTTCTCGTGGCAGTCGGCACCCGCCAGCTGATTAGGCCCGGCATTGGCGGAAACAAGGATCTTGCCGGCATCGAGCACCGATCTGGCGGACGCCAAAAGCACGTTGGACCAGATATAGCCGGTAACGAAGTCGACGTTGTCCTGGTCGATGAGTTTGTCAGTTCTCTGCTTGCCGATCTCGGGCTTGAAGCCGTCGTCTTCGTAGATCACTCTGACATCGAGGTCACCCATCTTGCCGCCCATGTCCTCGACCGCGAGATCGACGGCGTCTTTCATGTCATTGCCGATCACCGCGGCAGGCGTGGTGAGGGTCGTGACAAAGCCGATCTTGACCTCGGCGGCGAGGGCCGCCGAGGCGCTGACGCTCATGGCAAGCGCCCCGGCCAGAATTGTCCTGATCATCTATTTCCTCCCGTTGAGACGTGCCTGATTGTTCAATCTTATGCGTGAGCGCGGGAGCATACCACGCGAACGCCGACTGTCCAGCGACGTGGCGAGCTTCCCTTGCGCGAGTCAAATTCGAATACCTGAAAATCAAGCTCTCCTGCAACGATTGATGCGCGAGCCCGGGGATCTGGCTGTGGAGCCTCATCAGGTTGCCCCCATCAGACATGCTGGCCATCAGGTCGTGCGGGAGCGCCAGCGCTGTGGCGCGCCCACTCAGTCATGAAGCGCGGCGAGGTCGCAGCGATCCTGGCGCGCTCCACCCGGCCCGAGCGGCACAGATAGCTCATGGTGAAATCGAGCGGCGCAAGCGACATGTGCCGTTCGAACTGCTCGTACCACCGCCCGCTGGCGTCGGCGGCGGCCAGCAGCTTGTCGAGCACCCTCCGGCGGGTGGCCTCAAAAGCGGTCAGAGCCGCGGCGAGATCGCCAGGATGGATGGCGATCGCCTTGGCCAGTGCAACCGCGTCCTCAAGGGCCAAGCGCGTGCCCGAGCCGATGGAGAAGTGCGCCGTATGCAGCGCGTCTCCGATCAGCACCGCGTTGCCGGCCGTAAAGGCCCGATTGCGCACCTGCGGGAAGCGCCGCCAGACCGACCGGTTGGAGATGAGGGCCGCGCCGTCCAGAGCCTCGGCGAACACCACCTCGCAGAAGCGCTGCGATGCGGCGTCATTCATGGCGCTCAAGCCCGATCGCTGCCACGTGGCCTCGCTGGTCTCGACGATGAAGGTGCTCATGCCCGACCCATAGCGGTAGTGATGAGCGTTGAACGCACCGTGTTCGGTGTCGACAAAAGTCTGTGTGAGGTACTCGAAAGGCTTGGGCGTGCCGTACCAGGCGAAGCGGTTCGACAGCTCGGTAATTTCGGTCCCGAACTCGCCGCTTCGGCTGTCCCGCACCGTCGAGTTCACCCCATCGGCGCCGACGATCAGGTCGAATTCGCCAAGCTCGGCGACGGTGTCGATACGCTGCCCGTAGTTGGGCTCGAGCCCCAGGGTCGCGGCCCGTTCCTGCAATAATTTGAGGAAGGTAAGCCGACCGATGGCCGCAAAACCGATGCCGTCGACGGCCACTTTTTCGCCGCGGTGGACGACAGCAAGCTCGTTCCATCTCTCCAGATGGCGCGACAGGAGCGTGAAGGTGTCGGGATCATCGGCAGAGAGGAAGTCGAGCGCCCGGTCGGAGAACACGATGCCGAAGCCGAACGTCGCCTCTCGATGGTTCTGCTCGAAAATGCTGATCGCCGCATCCGGGCAGGCACGCTTGAGACAGTAGGCGAAGTAGAGCCCCGCCGGGCCGGCCCCGATGACGGCGATGCGCATGGCGACGCTCAGCGTTCGGACGGAGCGGAGCCGTCCATCAGCCCGCTCATGCGCTGAAAGGCTGTATTGGCCGCCGGAACGCCGGCATAGATGGCGGTCTGCAGCAAAAGCTCCTTGATGAGGTCAGGCCGCACGCCGGCCTCAAGAGCAGCTTGACCGTGCAGGTCGAACTCCTCCCAGCGACCAAGTGCGGCAGTAATGGCAAGCACGATGAGCCGGCGCGTCTCCTCCTCAAGACCGGGCCGGGTCCAGATCTCGCCCCAGGCGTAGCGGGTGATGAGGTCCTGGAACTCGGCATTGAACGGGTTGCGCCTGGCAATCGAGCGGTCGACCCAAGCATTCCCGAGAACCGCCCGGCGGCGTGCCATGCCGACCTGGAAGCGCTGGTCGTGAGGCAGGTCGGCTTGGCCGAGGAAGCCCAGCAGCTCGCGGTTGAAGGCCGCCGGCTGCTCGACGTTGATGATGTGGGCTCCGTCGAGGACCACGAACCGGGCTCCCCGGATCTCGTCGGCGATTGCTGCTCCACGGTCCGGCGGTGTGGCCGGATCGCAAGTCCCGGAGATCACCACGGTCGGCACGGAGATCGCCATGATCTCCTGCCTGAAATCGGCATCGCGCACCGCCTGGCAACAGGCGATGTAGCCTTCCGCCGGGGTGGCAAGCAGGGTGCGGTGGAACCCGGCAACGGTTGTTGCAGTGCTGCGGCGGAAGTCTTCGCTGAAGAAGCGCTCGATAGCGACATCGACGATGCCGGCAAGACCCTTCTCGGCGACCGTGGCTATGCGCTGATCCCAAAGTTCGCGCGGCGGCAGATGCGCCGCGGTGCTGGCAAGGACGAGGCGGTCGAGCCGCGAACCGGCGTGGATGCCGAGCCATTGCCCGGTGAGCCCGCCCATCGAAACGCCGCAAAACGAGAACCGCTCGAGCCCTAGATGATCGGCGAGGGCGAGCACATCGCGGCCGAGGCGCTCGATTGTGTAGGGGCCGGCCGGCGCCTGGCTGGCGCCATGGCCGCGCTGGTCATAGCGGATGACCCTGAAGGCATGGCCGAGAACCTCCGCCTGGGCTTGCCACATCATGTGATCGGTACCGAGTGAGTTGGACAGGATGATCGGCGGGGCGCCGTCGGGCCCCTCCAGCCGATAGAACAACCGGATGCCGTCGTCCGTGGTCATGAACGCCATCGCCGGCCCTCCCTTGCGTTGCCATGCGCCTGGCACATTACAGCCCCGCGGCTTGACTGACGAGGCCGAAGCGGGTCTGCGTCTCGACCTTGCCGGCTTTGCCCGCTAAGGAGCCGGGACCGGTTCACGCGGATGGGAAATGTCAGAACGCGCCAGTGTTGAAGCCCACCGGCGGCTCGTCGGCATCGGGCTCATGGTCGCCGCTTTCGCAACCTTCGCGATGCTCGACGCCACGGCCAAGTATCTCACCGCCTCTCTCGGCGTCGGGCTCATCGTCTTTGCCCGCTACGCCTTCTCGCTCGTTTTCGTGGTCATATGGCTGTGGCAGCAGGGCGGGGCGGCGCTGCTCGTCACCGGTCATCGCGGGCTCCACGTGGTGCGCGGGCTTTTGCTGGTCGTTTCGACCGGCGCCAACTTTGTCGCCGTCAGCCATCTCCAGCTTGCCCAGACCTCGTCCATCATGTTCTCCAACCCACTGTGGGTGTGCGCCCTGTCGCCGATGCTGCTGGGCGAGCGGGTGGGTCCACGGCGCTGGCTTGCGGTCATCATCGGCTTCATCGGCGTCTTGATCATCATTCGGCCGGGCACGTTGAACTTCCACTGGGCCATGCTGCTGTCGCTCACCGCGGCCCTCTGCACGGCGCTCTACCAAGTGGCGACCCGCAAGGTGGGCGCCGACGACCGCGCCATCACATCGCTGTTCTATGTGTCGCTGGTCGGCAGCCTTGCCGCAGCCCCCGTGGCCCCGATCGGATGGATCCTACCCGACATCGGACAATGGGGCCTGCTGGCGCTCATGGGGTTTTATGGCATGTTCGGTCACTACATGCTGATCCAGGCCCACCGGATGGCGCCGGCACCGGTTCTGGCGCCCTTCGTCTATAGCCAGATCATCTGGATGACATTGATCGGGTTTGTGCTGTTTGGCGATATTCCCGACGCCATGACGGTCATCGGGGGTGGCCTCGTGGTTGCCAGTGGACTTTATGTGTTCTACCGGGAGCAGCAGGTTCGCAACCCTTCGGGAGACAAATGACATGCGCATCGGTTTGGTCGGCGCCGGGCTTATGGGCCATGGCATGGCGGTCAACTTGTTGAAGGCCGGGCATGAAGTTTGGGTAGTCGAGCACCGCAACCCGCAACCGGTGCAGGACCTGGTCGGGCGCGGCGCGAGGCAGGCGGCGAGCCTCGGCGAACTTGCGCAACAGGCCGAAATCATTCTGGTTTGCGTCACCGACTCCAAGGCGGTCGAGGAGGTGGTCGACTCCGTCGAGCCGCATCTCACCGCCGGCCAGATCATCGTCGACATGGGGACGTCGGATCCGGCCGTGAACCGCCGCCTGGCCGCTGAACTGGGCCGCCGAGGCATCGGGTTTGCCGAAGCCCCGGTCGCAGGTGGTGCGGACCAGGCGGCGGCCGGCCAGTTGGGCGCCCTGGTCGGCGCCGAGCCGGACACGTTCGAGCGGATTCGCCCGGTGCTCGACTGCATCTGTGCCACGATCTCGCATATGGGCCCGGTCGGGTCGGGACAGTCGGCAAAACTCGTCAGCAACTATTTGTTGCTCGGCATGGTGGCGGTCATCACCGATGCCTTCAAAGTCGCCCGCCAGGCCGAGGTGGACTGGGACAAGCTCTATGCTGCCATGCTGCGCGGCTCGGGCAATTCGCCTGCACTGCGCAAAATGATCGCGCCAGCCCTTGTCGGCGATTATGATGGGTATGCGTTCTCGCTCGCCAATGCGCACAAGGATCTGAGCTACTTCATGGCTCTTGCGGGCGAGTTGGGGCAGTCCTCGGCCATAGCGGACGAAGTCATGGCCGTCTATGACCAGGCCATGGCCCGTGGCCACGGCGCTTACCGCCTGAGCCGCCTGCTCGACCCCCAACTCAGCCAGGATTGAAACCGATGCTTACCCTGAACCCGCACATCACCGCCATCGAGGAGGAGGGTGCTTTTGCCGTCCTCGACAAGGCCCTGGCGCTCAAGGCGACCGGCGCCCCGGTGATCAACTTGGGCATCGGCCAGCCTGATTTTCCGCCCCCTGCCCATGTGCTCGAGGCCGCGACCAAGGCGGCGCGCGACGGCCCCCACGGCTATACCTCGCCGGTGGGCATTCTGCCGTTGCGCGAGGCGGTGGCAGACCACCTCGGTGCGCGCTACGGCATGTCTGTCGATCCCGATCAGGTGGTGATCGTGCCGGGCGGCAAGGTGACGTTCTATTTCGCCTGCCTGCTGTTCGGCGGACCGGGTGCGGAGATCCTCTATCCCGATCCCGGTTTCCCGCCCTATCGCCACGCCATCGGCTCGGGCGGCGCAATGGCCGTGCCCTACCCCATTCGCGAAGATCGCGACTTCGGCTTCGACGCCGACGAGATCGTGAGCCTGATCACGCCGCGGACGCGGCTGCTCATGGTCAACTCGCCGGCCAATCCAACCGGCGGCGTGGTGGCCAGAGGCGAACTTGAGCGGCTCGTGGCGGGACTTGCCGACCACCCCCAGGTGGCGGTGCTGTCGGACGAAATCTATTCCCATCTAGTTTTTGAAGGCGCCGATTTTGCGAGCCTCACCAGCTTCCCGGAGATTGCCGATCGGCTCATTCTGCTCGACGGCTGGTCGAAAACCTTTGCCATGACCGGCTGGCGGCTCGGCTATGG
>CAYWVA010000035.1:0-16778 GCA_964461545.1 uncultured Rhizobiaceae bacterium
TCATCTCCATCGGCCTGTCCGACTGGGTCCAGTATGCCCGCACGGTGCGCGGCGCGACCCTGGTCGAGGCCCGCAAGGACTATGTGCAGGCCGCCCGGCTGATCGGCCTCAGGCCGATCCTGATCATGCTTCGCCACATCCTGCCCAACGTCACCGGGCCGGTGCTGGTCATCGCCACCATCGGACTGGCGCTGGCCATCATCGCGGAGGCCACGCTGTCGTTCCTCGGCGTCGGCGTCCCGCCCACCAGTCCGAGCCTCGGCACCCTCATTCGCATCGGCCAGGACTTCCTGTTTTCCGGCGAATGGTGGATTCTTCTGTTTCCCGCCGCAATGCTGCTGGTGTTGGCCCTGTCGGTGAACATCCTCGGCGACTGGCTGCGCGATGCCCTCAACCCGAAGCTGAGATGAACGCCCCGCTCCTGGCAGTGCGCGACCTCAAGGTTGCGTTTCCGACCCGGCGGGGAACGCTGGTCGCCGTCGACGGCGTCAGCTTTGACATCGCACCGGGCGAGGTTCTGGGGGTGGTCGGGGAATCGGGCGCCGGCAAATCGATGACCGGGGCAGCGATCATCGGCCTGATCGAGCCGCCAGGCCTGATTGCCGGCGGTGAGGTCTGGCTTGAGGGCATGCGCATCGACAACCTACCCCCCCATGAGATGCGAAAAGTCCGCGGACGCCGGATCGGCATGGTATTCCAGGATCCGCTCACCAGCCTCAATCCGCTCTACACCATCGGCTTTCAGCTCATCGAGACGATCCGCAGCCATTTCCCGATCTCCGAGGCTGAGGCTCGTCACCGCGCCATCGAACTGCTGGTCGAGGTCGGGCTGCCGGCCCCGGAACAGCGACTGGAGGCCTATCCCCACCAGTTTTCAGGCGGCATGCGCCAGCGGGTGGTGCTGGCGCTGGCGCTGGCCGCGTCGCCGGTGCTGGTCATTGCCGATGAGCCCACCACGGCGCTGGACGTGTCGGTGCAGGCCCAGATCATCGACCTTTTGAAGCGAACCTGCGCCGAGCATGGCGCGGCGGTCATGTTGATCACCCACGACATGGGCGTGATCGCCGAAACCGCCGACCGTGTGGCGGTCATGTATGCCGGACGGCTGGTGGAGATCGGACCGGTGCGCGACGTCATCACCGCGGCGCGCCACCCCTATACCCAAGGGCTGATGGCATCGATCCCGTCCCTGACCTTCGAGGGCAACCGCCTGCACCAGATAGAGGGCGCCATGCCGCGACTCGATCAGATCCCGCCAGGCTGCCCGTTTCATGCCCGCTGCCCCGAAGCGTTTGCACGCTGCACGCGCGACCGCCCCGACCTGATGCGCGCCGGGACCACATCAGCGGCCTGCTGGCTGGTCGAGGAGCCGGTGGCATGACACCCGCCGTCCCGCGCCCGCTGGAGGCGCCGATCAGGTCCTCTGCAGCACATCGCGGGACCGCCCCGGCGTTGGTCGAGGTCACCGGCTTGACCCGCTACTTCGACGTCTCCAAGCCGTTCCTCAATCGCCTGGTCGAAGGCGAGCCGCGCAAATATCTGCGCGCCGTGCACGATGTCTCTTTTGTCATTCACACCGGCGAAACCTTCGCGCTGGTGGGCGAATCCGGCTGCGGCAAGTCGACGGTGGCGCGCATGGCTGTGGGCCTTCTGCGGCCCAGCGCCGGCTCCATCCGCTTTGCCGGCACCGATCTCAGCATCCGGAGGTCGCTCGCCGAGGAGCGGCAACTGCGGCGGCGCTTGCAGATGGTGTTTCAGGACCCCTATGCCAGTCTCAATCCGCGCTGGCGCGTCCGGGACATCGTTTACGAGCCGATCCGCGCCTTCGGGCTGGCCACCGACCGCAGCGAGGTCGCCGAACAAATCGGCTCGCTACTGCGTCTCGTCGGCCTCGATCCGTCCGACGGAGACAGATACCCGCATGAATTTTCCGGCGGCCAGCGCCAGCGCATCGCCATCGCCCGCGCCCTGTCGAGCCGGCCGGAGTTCATCGTCTTCGACGAGCCGACCTCGGCCCTCGACGTCTCGGTCCAGGCGCAGATCCTCAATCTCATGCGCGACCTGCAGGACGAGTTCGGGCTGACCTACCTGTTCATCAGCCACAATCTCGCTGTGGTGCGCCACATGGCCAGGCGCATCGGGGTCATGTATCTCGGTCAACTGGTCGAAGTGGCGCCGTCGCAGGACATGTTCCGGCACCCACGCCACCCCTACACCCGCATGCTGATCGACTCGGTGCCCGACATTCACATGACGGGCCGCGCCCGCAATGCGATAAAGGGCGAAGTGCCCAACCCGATCGATCCGCCGCCGGGGTGCAGCTTCCATCCGCGATGCCCTTTCGCCTTTGAGCGCTGCCGGGTCGAGGAGCCGCAACTCAGGCCCGCCGGCACGGCCCGTGTCGCGGCCTGCCACGCCGTCGAAGAAGGGCGGATCTGACCGCCGCCGTCTCCTTCGTCCTGCCAGCGAAGGCTGGACGATTGCATGTCACTTGCATCTCCCCCTCTTTGCCTTGCTCGGGCTTGACCCGAGCACCCATGAGCCAGGGGGCGAGGGCATCGAATTGTGGCCCTGGGTCCTCACGTCAAGCGCGAGGACGTCAAGGGGACAGCCCTCGTTTGCACAGGCCCCGGTTCTGCTATAAGCGCCGCGACATGGAAGCCCTGGTCACAACAAAGCTCAAGAGCCCGTTGTGTATTGCCCTCGACACCCCTGACCTCGCCAGGGCGCGGACGCTTGCGCGCGAGGTTGCCGACACCGCCGGCATGGTCAAGATCGGCATGGAGCTGTTCTATTGCCATGGGGCGATCGGCTACGGGATCGTTGCGGCGGCAGGAATACCTGTGTTCCTCGATCTCAAGCTCCATGACATCCCCAACACGGTGGCGGGCGCCCTTGCCTCCCTCATGCAGCTCGATCCACCCCCGGCGGTCGTCAATGTCCACGCCGCCGGCGGGCCGGCCATGATGCAGGCCGCAGCCCGTGCGGCCAGTGGCCGCTGCAAGGTGATCGCGGTGACCGTGCTCACCAGTCTCTCCGACGATGACGTGGCCCGCATCGGCTTCGATCCTGCCAAGCCTGCCGCGGACCTGGCGGTAGGCCTGGCACGACTGGCGCAAGCTTGCGGGCTCGACGGCGTGGTGTGCTCAGCTGTCGACCTTGCCGCCGTCCGCACCGCCTGCGGCCCCGACTTTTTGACCGTCGTTCCGGGATTGCGGCCGAGCGACGGCGAGGCGGGCGATCAGAAGCGCATTGCCACGCCGGCTGAAGCCCGGGCCGCCGGTGCCGACATTCTGGTGATCGGCCGGCCGATCACCGGGGCCGCAGATCCCGCCCGAGCGGCGCGCGACATCCTGGCAAGCCTCCAGGAGCGATCATGAGCGTCGACATCAAGATCTGCGGGCTGTCGAGCGTGGAGACGCTCAGCGTCGCCCTCGATGCCGGAGCGGACTATGTCGGGCTCGTCTTCTACCCGCCCAGTCCGCGCAACGTCGGCCTGGACCAGGCCGAGGACCTGGCCGGCCGGGCTCGCGGCCGAGCCAAGATCGTCGCCCTCACCGTCGATGCCCCCGATGCGCTGCTCGGCGACATTGCCGAGCGTGTGCGCCCCGACTTCATCCAGGCCCACGGCAGCGAGACTCCTGAGCGGGTGCGCGCCATGGCCGCCCTCACCGCCATCCCGGTGATCAAGGCGGTGAAGGTCAAGGAGTCGCTCGACGTCGAGCAGGCGCGCGCCTATGCCGGCGTCGCGGCGCTGGTGCTGTTCGATGCCAAGGCCCCCGATGCGCTCGCCGATGCCCTTCCCGGCGGCAACGGCATCGCCTTTGACTGGTCGCTGCTCGACTCCGCAGACGGCGGCCGGCGCTTCATGCTGTCGGGCGGGCTCACCGTGTCCAATATCGCCGAGGCCATCCGCATCACCGGGGCACCCGCCGTCGATGTGTCGTCCGGCGTCGAGCGGGCGCCGGGCGTCAAGGACCCCGATCTGATCCGGAAATTCATTGAGGCCGCCCGATCGGCCCGCTAAGAGTGGCCGCGGCGAACAAGGCAAGGCCGATGACCCTCAACCCACCCAATTCCTTTCGGCTCGGCCCCGACGAGCACGGCCGCTACGGCATCTATGGCGGCCGTTTCGTCGCCGAAACGCTGATGCCGCTGATCCTGGAGCTTGAGCAGGCCTATGAGCGCGCCAAGAACGATCCGTCCTACTGCGAGGAGCTCGACTCCTATCTTGAGCATTATGTCGGCCGGCCCTCGCCGCTCTATTTCGCCGAGCGGCTGAGCGAGCATCTCGGCGGCGCCAAGGTCTATTTCAAGCGCGACGAACTCAACCACACCGGGGCCCACAAGATCAACAATGTCATGGGCCAGATCCTGCTCGCCCGCCGCATGGGCAAGTCCCGGATCATCGCCGAGACCGGCGCCGGCCAGCACGGGGTGGCCACCGCCACGGCCTGTGCCCGCTTCGGGCTTGAATGCATCGTCTATATGGGCGAGGTCGATGTCGAGCGCCAAAAACCCAACGTCTTCCGCATGAAGCTCTTAGGCGCCGAGGTCGTGCCGGTTTCGTCCGGGTCCAGGACCCTCAAGGATGCTTTGAACGAAGCGCTGCGCGACTGGGTGGCCCATGTCGAGGACACGTTCTACTGCATCGGCACGGTGGCCGGGCCGCATCCCTATCCCGCCATGGTGCGGGACTTCCAGGCGGTGATCGGCAACGAGACCCGCCGCCAGATGCTGGCGCGCGAGGGTCGCCTTCCCGATTCGCTCGTGGCGGCCATCGGCGGGGGCTCCAATGCCATGGGCCTGTTCCACCCGTTCCTCGATGATCCGGGGATCGAGATCTATGGCGTCGAAGCGGCTGGCCACGGCCTCGAGAGCGGCCTCCATGCCGCCTCGATCAGCGGCGGCCGGCCGGGCGTCCTGCACGGCAACCGGACCTATCTGCTCATGGACGACGACGGCCAGATCACCGAGGCCCATTCCATTTCGGCCGGTCTCGACTATCCGGGCATCGGACCAGAGCACGCCTGGCTCAACGATGTCGGCCGGGTCAACTATATTTCGGCCACCGACGAAGAGGCGCTGGCCGCCTTCCAGCTGTGCTGCCGCCTGGAGGGCATCATTCCGGCGCTCGAGCCCGCTCATGCCCTGGCCCAGGTCATCAAAATGGCGCCGGACAGGCCGCGCGACCACCTGATGGTCATGAACATGTGCGGACGCGGCGACAAGGACATTTTCACCGTCGCCGACCATCTCGGGGTGAGCTTGTGAGCACCTCTCCACTTACGTCATGCCCGGCCCTGAGCCGGGCATCCAGGGCGGCAGGCCCTGAGCAAATGGCTCTGGATCACCGGGTCAAGCCCGGTGATGACGGGGGGGTTAAGCATCTGGGGGTGAAGCTGTGAGCACCCAGACCCGCATCGAGCGCCGATTTGGCGATCTCAAGCGCCAAGGCCGCGCCGGGCTCGTGACCTTTCTGACCGCCGGCGATCCCGACCCCGAGACTGCGGCAGCGATTCTCGATGGCCTGCCCGCCGCTGGGGCCGACGTCATCGAGCTCGGCATGCCGTTCACCGACCCGATGGCCGACGGACCGGCCATCCAGGCCTCCTCGCTCAGGGCCCTTGCCGCCGGCCAGACCATGCCCAAGACGCTCGCCATGGTCGCCCGCTTCCGCGAGCGCGACGACGCGACGCCCATCGTGCTCATGGGCTATTACAACCCGATCTATGTCTATGGCGTCGACCGATTCCTCGCCGATGCCAAGGCCGCCGGCGTCGACGGACTGATCGTCGTCGATCTGCCGCCGGAGGAAGACGTCGAACTGTGCCTTCCCGCGCTGGCCGCGGGGCTCAATTTCATCCGCCTGGCCACTCCGACGACGGATGATGCCCGTCTGCCGGCGGTGCTCAGCAATACGTCCGGCTTCGTCTACTATGTGTCGGTCGCCGGCATCACCGGCACCAAGGCGCCCGAGATCGGCCGGGTGAATGAGGAAGTCGCCCGCATCAAGCGCCGCACCGCGCTGCCCGTTGCGGTCGGCTTTGGAGTGCGTAGCGCAGCGCAAGCCGAGGCCATCGCTGCCGCGGCCGACGCCGTGGTGGTGGGCTCAGCCCTGGTCGAGGCGGTGCGGGCGAGCCTCGATGGGGCCGGCAACGCCTCCCCGGCAACGGCCGCAAGCGTCCACAGGCTGGTCTCAGACCTTGCCGGCGGTGTGCGCCGTGCGCGCGCACTTGCCGAGTAGGGGGAGCAACCGCCCCGTGAACTGGATCAAGAACTTCGTCCGGCCCAAGATCCGCAACTTGCTCAGCGCCCGCCGCGAAGTGGCGGAGAACATGTGGGTCAAGGACCCCGACAGCGGTCAGATGGTGTTCCATCGCGACCTGGAAGCCAACCAGTTCGTCGTCCCGACGTCCGGCTATCACATGCGCATGCCTCCGCAAGCGCGCCTGAAGCACATGTTCGACGCCGGCCACTATGACGAGATCGCCATGCCGTCGGTGCCGGTCGATCCACTGAAGTTCCGCGACCAGCGGCGCTACACCGACCGTCTGAAGGAGGCGCGCCAGAAGGCGGAGCGCGACGACGCGGTGATCGCCGGGCGCGGCACGGTCGATGATCTGCCGGCGGTCGTTGCCGTGCAGGACTTCGCCTTCATGGGCGGCTCGCTCGGCATGGCGGCGGGAGAAGCGATGGTTACTGCCATGCGCGCCGCGGTCGAGCAGCGCTGCCCGTTCATCCTCTTTGTGTCCTCGGGCGGGGCGCGCATGCAGGAGGGCATTTTATCGCTCATGCAGATGCCGCGCACCATCGCCGCGGTGCAGGACCTGCGCGAGGCCAGACTGCCCTACCTCGTGGTGCTCGCCAACCCCACCACCGGAGGCGTCACGGCCTCCTACGCCATGCTGGGCGACGTCCATATCGCCGAGCCCGGCGCGCTCATCGGCTTTGCCGGTCCGCGGGTGATCGAGCAGACGATCCGCGAAAAGCTGCCCGACGGCTTCCAGCGCGCCGAGTACCTGCTGGAGCATGGCATGGTTGACATGGTCGTGCATCGCCACCAGATGCGCGAGACGCTGAGCCGGCTGCTGCGGCTGTTGATGAGAAAGCCGCCCGTCGGGGCGCCGACAGCGCCCGAAACCGAGGAACCGGCAGGCGAGGCAGGCGATGGTGGGGCGGGCGCCGAGGCCGAAGTCCACTGATCCCGAAGTCCACTGATCCAGGTCCCATTGCAAGGTCCCAGCCACATGCCCGTCAGCGACTCAATCCTCAAACGCCTGCTCGAGCTGCACCCCAGGGTCATCGACCTGAGGCTCGATCGCATGGAGCGCCTGCTCGACCGGCTCGACCACCCCGAAGAGCGGCTGGCGCCGGTCATCCACGTCGCCGGCACCAACGGCAAGGGTTCGGTCGTTGCTTATCTGCGCGCCATGATCGAGGCGGCAGGCCTCACCGCCCACGTCTACACCTCGCCCCATCTCGTGCGGTTCCACGAGCGCATTCGTCTTGCCCGGCCCGGCGGAGGCGAACTCATCAGCGAGGCCATGCTGTCGGCGCTGCTCCAGGAGTGCGAGACCGCCAACGGTGCCGAGCCGATCACCTTTTTCGAGATCACCACGGCAGCCGCCTTGCTTGCCTTTTCGCGCAGCCCCGCCGACTACGTTCTGCTCGAGGTCGGCCTCGGCGGGCGCCTGGATGCCACGAATGTCGTGGACCGGCCGCGCCTCAGCGTCATCACCACGGTCGACTACGACCACCAGCACTATCTCGGCGATACTTTGACGGCGATTGCCGGTGAAAAGGCCGGGATTTTGAAACCCGGCGTTCCGGCGGTCATCGGGCCGCAGTCGGACGAGGGCCTGGTGACCATCGAGCGCATCGCCGCTGAAGTACGCTCGCCGCTGGCCATCTCCGGCCAGGACTGGCAGGCCTTCGAGCAACACGGCGGCCTCGTCTATCAGGACGAGACCGGATTGCTCGACCTGCCGCTGCCGCAGCTTCCCGGGCGCTTCCAGATCGACAACGCCGGCACCGCGGTAGCCGCCGTCCGCGCCCTTGGCGATCCCCGCATCGGCCTTTCACATATCTCCGCCGGTCTCGTCTCGCCGCACTGGCCGGCCCGGCTGCAGCGGCTCGGACCCGGCCGGCTGCGCGACCTGGTCTCCGACGAGGTGGAGATCTGGCTCGACGGCGGCCACAACCCGGCCGCCGGCCGGGCCGTCGCACAGAGCATGGCCGACCTCAACGATCGCCTTCCGCGTCCCCTGGTGCTGATCACCGGAATGCTGAAGACCAAGGAGGCGGCAGGGTTCATCAGGCCGTTTGCGGGGCTCGCCGCCGAGCTTATCGCGGTCACCATCCCGGGCGAAAACAACGCCATTCCGGCCGGCAACTTGAAGTTCATCGCCCAGGCCCAGGACGTGCCTGCCGAGACCGCGCCTTCCATCGAGGACGCCGTGCGCCGCGCCGGCGCCATGGCCGGGCCGGTGCGCATCCTGATCTGCGGGTCGCTCTATCTTGCCGGCCGGGTGCTGGCCCTGCATTCAGACGAGATGGTCTCCGACATCAGCGGCGCCGCTGCGCCGTGACCCAGAGGGCGCGTCCGATCCAGGCCGGCCTGGTCCTCAGCGGCCGACGCCGGCCCTTTCCATCATGTGCCTGAGCGCCGGGTCGACGTCGGGCGATTCCTCGGCCAGAAAGTGCATGAGCGCCATCTCGTGATCGCGCATGTCGTCGTTTCGCTCAAGCCGGCCGGCGAGCCAGCGCGCTTCCTCGGCATCGATGCGCTCAGCCGCCGTGATCGCCGCTTCCTGCCGGGCAAGGCGCTCATCCCAGGCATCGGGCTCCCGGTAGGCCTGCCAGATGCCCCTCAAACCACCCGCCAGGGCATTGACGATGAAGCGGTCGACGCCGGCGGAGCGGTCGTCGAGCCATTGGGCGCGGGCCAGCGCCACCTCGCGCGGCGGCACGTGATGGCCGTGGGCGGCCAGCATATGATTGGCGATGGCCTTGACGAAAAGGTCGGCCCAGTCGGGGTGATTGTCGGCCTGGCGCGTCGCATCGTTGATGTCGAACAGAAGCTCGGCCTCGGTCCGGCAGATCGCCACATTGCCGGAGCCGCCATAGGCGTAGAGCATGCGGCGCAGCAGGTCGACCTCGGCCTGGCCCACTTTTCCGGGCTGAAAGCTCGCTCCTGAGCGCGCCGGCCCGCTGCCCTCCACCACCGCCGCCTTGACCTGGGACAGGGCAAAGCCGATCAGGCTTTGCGGCGATGTGCGCGCTTCCTCGAGGATCTTCACCAGAAGCTCAAGCTCGGTGGTCGTCTTGACGACACCGTCGCGCGAGATCCGGTTCACCAGCCAGCGGCTGTTTTCCTCAGAGACATAGCCGTGCGGGTCGGCCTGGTGAACGGTGTGGTCGACCAGCGCCTCGACGAAGAAGACCGGCCATTCGGGCGAGCTTGCCTCGCAGCAGGCATCGTTGAGGTCGAACAGCCATTCGGCCTCGTGGGCGGCCACCACGCCGTCGGCGAACACCTTGCGGCGCAACGTCAGCACGTCCTCGGCGCTGATCCGCCCCGTCGCGGCCATGCGCCTGAGCGCGTCAGGCATGGAGTTTTCGGTCACGTCGTTCTCCTGTCGGCAGCCTTGTTGATAGCCGAAACTATCAGGGCGGGTTTACCAAAGGGCTAACTCGCCGGCATGGAGAGCGCGTTTACGACTTCTTTTCCAGGAGCAGCGTGCCTTCCTTGCGGACGACCTTTTGCACGGCTTCGGCCAGGCGGGCGAGCAGCCAGGGGAGCTCGACCTTGAGGCACACGACCTCTTCGCCAAACTCGATGGTGCCGGTCGCCATCTGGCCAAGCGCGCGCACCTGGAAGGCGACTTGATCGTCGGTCCAGATTTCCTCTTCGACGGCCAGCAGGTGGCCGAACTTGCCATGGGTGGCGCCCAAGCCGTCCTTGACCCGGCGAATCGCTTCGGCCTTGCCGAGGTTATGGGGAATGGAAACGACCAGCGGCTTGGTCATGGGGACCCTCCGGACATTCTTTTTGGCATTGTCTACGCCATGTAGGGGCGCCAACCCGGAAAGAGAAGGGCTGGCCCGCGCCGCGCCGGCCGCAAAGCCGCAAAAGTCTTCCGTGCAATTCCACAATTTTGCCGTCAACCCAACATGCTGCCGGCCCAATCGCTGAGCATCCTCCCGTACGTTGCCTCTAGGCCCGGCTCGAACACGCCTCGGAATTTCAGCCCCCCAGCCCCCGAGACGTGCAGACGGCCGGGCCTCTTTGAGTAAAGCGTGAGTCGCACAAGGTCAGCACGGGCCGGTAATCGCCGGTTCGTGCTGTACCCCTGCCCCCCTTGACCTCGCCTGCCCACGTCCCATATCCGGGCCATCGACAGCGCCCATGAGCGGCAGCGCGGGAACTCCAACATGGCGGCAACCAAAAAGGCCCAGAAGGCTGCTAAAAGAACTGCGGAGTCGACCGGCTCCGCCACGCAATCCACCGCCCAGTCACACCCCTTCCAGGCCGAGGTCGCCAAGCTTTTGCACCTCATGGTGCATTCGGTCTACGCCGAACGCGAGGTGTTTCTGCGCGAGCTCATCTCCAATGCCGCCGACGCCTTGGACAAGCTGCGCTATGAGGCGCTGACCCGGCCGGAGCTACTCGAAGGCGGCGGCGAGCTCAAGATAACCATATCCTCAGATCAGAAGGCCAAGACCCTGACGGTTGCCGATACCGGCATCGGCATGAGCCGCGACGAAATGGTCGACAATCTCGGCACCATCGCGCGCTCAGGCACCCAGGCGTTCGTCGAGAAGCTGAACGCCGGCGAAGGAGCCCTCAAGCTCATCGGCCAGTTCGGCATCGGCTTCTATTCGGCCTTCATGGTGGCTGAAAAAGTCGAAGTGATCTCCCGGCGGGCCGGAACCGAGGACGTTTCGATGTGGTCCTCGGACGGCTCGGGCTCATTCGAAGTGGCGCCTTACCAGGGCTCCGATGCCCCGGCACGCGGAACCATCATCCGCCTGAATTTACGCGAAGAAGCGGCCGAGTTCCTTGAGAATTGGCGGCTGGAACAGATTGTTCGGACCTATTCCGATCATGTCGCACACCCGATTATGCTGGCGCTCGGTGCGGATGCGGCGCGCCAGATCAACTCCGCCAGCGCCATCTGGGCCCGCCCGAAGGCCGAGATCACCCCCGACCAGTACAAGGAGTTCTTCGGCCATGTCGCTGGAATCTATAGCGATCCGGCCCTGACCCTGCATTACAAGGCGGAGGGCCGCATCGAATACACGGTGCTGCTGTTTGTGCCGGGGGAGCGGCCGTACGACCTGTATGATCCCGAGCGGCGCGGTCGCCAGAAGCTTTATGTGCGCCGGGTTTTCATCACCGAGGACGCCGATCTTCTGCCCGGCTATCTCCGGTTTGTGCGTGGTGTCATCGATTCAGAAGACATGCCGCTCAACATCTCGCGCGAGATGCTGCAGAACAACCCGACGGTGAGCCAGATCCGCAAGAGTGTCTCCAATCGGGTGCTTGGCGAACTCAAGAAGTGTGCCGAGAGTCAGCCTGAGACCTATGCCCGGATCTGGCAGGCATTCGGCCCGGTGCTCAAGGAAGGGCTGTACGAGGACCTGGAGCGGCGCGATCAGCTGTTCGAAGTCGTTCGCTTTCGCACCACCCACAGCGATGCCGAGACGGTGAGCCTCAAGGATTACGTTGCGCGACTCAAGGACAATCAGACGGCGATCTATTATCTTACCGGCGAGGACGCGGCCAAGGCAGCAATGAGCCCGCAGCTCGAAGGTTACCGGGCCCGCGGAGTCGAGGTGCTGCTGCTGACCGATCCGGTCGACAGCTTCTGGGTGCGCACTGCGCTCGGCTTCGACGGCAAGCCGTTCCGTTCGGTGACCCAAGGGGCAGCCGACCTTGAATCGATTCCAGTCATTGATCAGCCCGAGGGCGGGGCGTGCGACGACGGGGCGATCGCAGTCCTGATTGCCGCCATGAAGCAGTCGCTGGGAACGTCCGTCAAGGAGGTGCGCCGCTCCAAGCGGCTCACGGAATCGCCTGTCTGTCTGGTGGCCGCCGAAGACGGGCTCGACCGCACGCTGGAAAAGCTTCTAGCGCGTCAGAAGACGACCGCCGTGGAGGTCTCCGCTGCGGTGCTGGAAGTCAATCCCGGCCATCCGCTGATCGTCGCCCTGGCCGCCAAGGCCAAGGCCGGCGGCGCCATCGCGGAGGTCGAGGAGGCGACACGGCTGCTGTTCGACCAGGCCCATATTCTCGACGGCGACTTGCCTTCCGACCCGCAAGCCTTCGCCCGACGCCTCACCAGACTGATGACCAGCGCCCTTAGCGGCGCCCAATAGCGCGGCCGCTTCGGGCGCGAGGCGTCAATGCCATCGGAAGGCCGACCCCCTACTTTGTGTCGGGGCCGGCCCTCATGCTCGTTCAGCCGCGCAACGCTATTGGGCAGCGACCGTACGCTCGATGATCGGGCGCCAGAGATTCTGTGTGGCGCGCACCAGTTCGAGCACCGATTCGGGCGACTCGCTGGAGAGCGGCGAAGCGCCGTTGTCCACCAGCCTCTGGCGCACATCCTCGTCGTTCTCGATGATGTCGGTAATCTCGGTGAACAGCCGCTCGACCACATCGTCCGGCATTCCGGCCGGCCCGGCGATGGTGATCCACAAGGTGGCCTCGTAGCTTTCAAGTCCCTGCTCCTGAATGGTCGGCACATCGGGCACCTGCGGCAACCGTGCGGTGGTGCCAACGCCCAGCAGCCGCGCCTCGCCGCTTTGCACATGGCTGATCACGCCGGGAAAGCTCGAAAAGATGAAGTCCACCTCCTGCCCCAGCAATGCGGCGCTGGCCGGACCGCTGCCGTCATAAGGAATGTGCTCCATCTCGACACCTGAGATATCGAGGAACAGTTCGGCGGCCAGATGCGTCGCGCTGCCCACCCCGGCGGTGCCGAAATTCAGTTCGCCGGGCCTTTCCCTAGCCGCGGCGAGCAGGTCGTCCAGCGTCTCGAATTCGGACCCATTGATCACCGCCAGCACATAAGCCGTTTCGGCAATCAGCGTCACGTAGGTGAAATCGGTCAGCGGGTCGTAGCCGATATCGGGCTGGACTATCGGACCGATAGCGTTCGTGCCGCTGCTCGACATGGTCAAAGTGTAGCCGTCGGCGGCCTGCTGGGAGGCATGCAGCGTGCCGACTCGGCCGCCGGCGCCCGGCCGATTGTCGATGACGATCGGCTGGCCAAGCCGCTCGCCCAGGGCCTCGGCGACGATGCGGCCGACGATGTCATTGGTGCCGCCGGCGCCGAACGGCACTACCAGAGTGATCGAACGATCCGGATAGTCCGCGGCAGCGCCGCCGGATCCTGCGAAGGCGAAGGCTACAGCGAGCCCGAACGCCGCAGCAAAATTGCGTATCGACATGATCATTCCTCCTTAGGTCTGGTTTGCCCGCTGTCTTGCGGGCTTTGGCCGCCAGGCGGCCGGTGGCCCCGGCGGGCACCCTTTCGGGAGAAACGCCGGGCTTGACGCGTCCTCACTCACACTGTGCTCCTGTCGCGGTCGCGCCACCAGCTCGAGAGTGCCGGAATCGCGAACGCCAGCAGAATGAGTGCCGTCAACACGAGAAAAGTGAGGCTTATCGGACGCGTAAAAAATATCATCGGGTCGCCGCGCGACAGCAGCATGGAGCGGCGCAGGTTCTGCTCCACCAGCGGCCCCAGGACGAGGCCGAGCAGCAGCGGTGCCGCCTCGCAGCGCAGCCTGAGGAACAGGTAGCCGGCAACCCCCATGCCGCTCACCAGCAGCACGTCGAAGGTGCTGCGGTGCAGGCTGTAGACTCCGATGGCGATGAAGGTCACGATGGTCGGATACATCAGGTGGTAGGGCGTCGCCAACAGTCGTACCCAGATGCCGACCAGCGGCAGATTGAGGATCAGGAGCATCAAATTGCCGATCCAGAAACTGGCGATCAGGCCCCAGAAGAAGTCCGGGTTGGTCTGCAGGATGCGCGGACCCGGCACCAGGCCATGGATCATCATGGCCCCCAGCATGAGCGCCATAATGGCGTCGCCGGGGATGCCGATCGACAACGTCGGAATGAACGAGGTCTGGGCGGCGGCATTGTTGGCGGCCTCCGGTGCGGTGACCCCCTCCATGGCGCCCTTGCCGAAGCGTTCCGGCGTCTTGGAGACACGTTTTTCCAGCGCGTAGGCGGCAAATGAAGCGATGGCTGCGCCGGCGCCCGGCAGGATCCCGAGCGCCGAGCCGAGCGCGGTGCCGCGCAAGGTGGGCATGATCGAGATCCTGAGATCCTCGCGACTGGGTATGAGTTCGCGCCAGCGCACACGGTAGATGGTGGCTGGGCGGTCGGCGCCGAGCGCCAGGTTGTTCAGCACCTCCGCCAGGCCGAACAGGCCGATGATGACGATGACGAAGCTGAGGCCGTCCATCAGATGGACGGAGCCGAAGGTGTAGCGCGGCATGGCCGTCGTGAGGTCGAGCCCGACCATGCCGAGCAGCAGGCCAAGCACCACCATGGCCAGCCCCTTGAGCATCGAGCCCTGCGCCAAAGCCGCCGCCCCGACGAGGCCCATGACCATCAACGAGAAATACTCCGGCGAGCCGAAGCGCAAGGCGAACCGCGCCAGCGGCGGCGCGAACGCGGCGATGATGACGATAGAGACGCAAGCGGCAAAGAACGATACCAGCGTCGTCATCACCAACGGCGGGCCGGGTCGGCCGGCCTTGGCCATGGGATGACCGTCGAGCGCCACCACGACCGAGGCCGCGGTGCCCGGCAGGTTGAGCAGGATGGCCGTAGTCGAGCCGCCGTATAGGGCACCGTAATAGATGCCGGCCAGCATGATGATGCCTTCGATGGGCGACAAGTGGAAGGTGATCGGCAGCAACAGCCCGATGGTGGCCAGCGGGCCGATACCCGGCAGGACGCCGATGAAGGTCCCGAAGGTGACACCGATGAAGCAGTAGAGCAGCGCGCTCGGCGACAGCGCGACCGAAAAACCGAAGGCCAAGTTGTCGAGCAGTTCCATGCCCTCGCCCCTCTACGGCCAGACGCGAAGGGGAATGCCGAGTCCGTGCACGAATATGAGGACGGTCGCGGTTGCCAGGGCGATGGCGAGCGGGATCGCCGCGATGGGCCGCGGCTTGTGATCGGCAAACGCCGTGATCATCACCAGCAGCAGGACCGCGGCGACCAGGCCATAGCGCGGCAGGACAAAGGAAAAAGTCAGCAGTCCGACCACGACGAAGAACAGCGGCCGCATCAGGCGGGCGATTTCGCCGGTGATGCCGGAGCGCGATCGGCCTATGGTCTCGTCGGACGGACCGATTTGCAGGCACTTCAATGTGATCACGGCACCCAGTAAGGCGAGCAGGCCGCCCAGAATGGCGGGCACGTAGCCGGGACCCATGCGGCTTGTGGACCCCATCGGGTAACCGAGCGCGATCCACAGTGCCCCCAGGCCCAAGCCCATGAAAATCACTCCGGAGACGAAATCCTCTGGCTCGCGAATTCTCATCCGCATGGAACATCCTTTTGCAGTCCCGGACAACCAGCAAGCGCCTGTTCCAACGCCCCGCAAGCGCGCGGGGCGATTGTGAATGCCTCAAAGCACTGGATCTGAAGATGCGATCACCGCCGGGCCCGTTAGAGACTCGTCGCCAAATGGATCGGATAAGCATTTGCTGGAAAGATTAGCGATGATCGGCAATATGGCAAAGTCGTTTCCATTCCTTGGATCACGCAAGTTCGATCCCCATTGTACTGCCATGGTGGGGCGTAAAGGCCCGATTGGCGCCGGTGGGTCGGAGCGACGGCCACATCGACGTGATTGCTGCCGGCTTTGCCTCGATTTCGCCGCGCCTACGACCTTAGCTGGCTGCCATGATCAGACATCTGGTATTCTCATTCGCACTCCTCGTGCTTTGCTCGCCATCCGCACACCCTCAGCAATCTGACTCCGAGATCGCCGCGGCCCTCGGCGCTGCGACGTTGTCGCAGCTCCTCGAGCGCGGAAAGGACCTCAGCCAGCTCAAGACGGTGATCGTTGCGCGCAATGGCCACGTCGTTGCTGAGCGAGGCTACCGCGGCCATTCGGTGACCGCTGCAACCAACATCAAGTCGGCGTCGAAGAGCATCATCTCGGCACTGGTAGGGATCGCCATCGACAAGGGCTTTCTCGCTGGGGCGGACCAGCCGATCGCGCCGCTGCTCGATCCCGATTTGCCGCCCGATCCCGACCCCCGGATGGCGGAGATCACCATCGGCAACCTGCTTTCGATGCAGGCCGGCCTGCAGCGCACATCGGGCGCCAATTATGGTCGCTGGATCGCCAGCCGCAACTGGGTGCGCGCCGCGCTGGCGCAGCCGTTTGTCGATGAGCCCGGCGGCAATATGCTGTACTCAACCGGCTCCACCCATCTCCTGTCGGCCATTCTGACCCGGGCAACCGGCCGCTCCACCCTTGAGCTGGCCCGCGATTGGCTGGGTCCGCTCGAAGGTTTTTCGATCGCTGCTTGGGAGCGCGACCCGCAAGGCATCTATCTCGGCGGCAATCAGATGGCGATGAGCGCGCGCTCGCTTCTGGCCTTCGGCGAACTGTACCGCAACAGCGGAAGGTCGTCCGACGGCCAGCCAATCATTTCGTCCGACTGGATCGAGCGGTCCTGGCAGCCGCGTACCAGGTCGCGCTTTACCGGCGACGGCTATGGCTATGGCT
>CAYWVA010000036.1:0-16740 GCA_964461545.1 uncultured Rhizobiaceae bacterium
GAGCGCTCCAACACCATGCCGATGTCGCCGTTCGGGGCGCCGCTCGAATACCAGTACCGGCCTACGGTGGGGATCCCGGGCACGGCGCACGCCTTCAACGGCGAGCATGTGGTGAGCGGCGAGCCCGGCGCCCAGGGCACCCAGATGGACGCGCTTGGCCACTTTGCCTTTCTGCCCGAACCCTGGGACGGCCAAGGCGACTTCCCGGCCGATCGGGCGGAGTATTACGGTGGCTACAGCCAGACGCAGGTCAAGCCGACCCCCGGCTCACCGCTTGAGCGGCTGGGTATCGAGCAGGCGCCGCCGATCGTCACCAGCGCGGTGCTGCTCGACGCCAAGAGCCATGTCGGCCAGGGCGAGCCGCTAAACCCCGGGCAACTGGTCACGGCCGCCGATATCGAGGCGATGATCGAGGCGCAGGGCCTCGGCTGGCGCGGCATCCTGGCTGGCGACGTGGTCTACATCTACACCGGCTGGGGCGACAACTGGCAGGACCCGGACACCGAGCAGAGATACTATTCCATGGGTCCAGGCCTCGCCTACGACGCCGCCCAGTACCTTGAGGACAAGGCCGTCGTGCTGGTGGCGCTCGACAATCCGTTCACCGATCCGGTCAGCGAAGGCCAGTTGATGGGCGCCGCGCCGCCGCCGGAAGGGACACCCGATGGCCTGCCTTTCGTCATCCATCATCACAACCTAACCCAGGCCGGCATCTACAATATTCAGAACGCCAAGCTCGATGGGCTGGCCGAAGACCGGGTGTGGACGTCGTGCACCATCATCCTGCCGCTGCGCTCGCGCGGCGCAGCCGGGTCTCCGGTGCGGCCGGTGGCGATCGGTGCCCCGCACGGCTGAAGCGCGGCAGCACTGTCGTCCCCCCGACCCTCATGCCTCGAGTTTGTCGATGGGCGGCGCCGAGGCTCGCCTCACGTGGTTCAAGCATCCACATCCGGATGAATGATGGCGGTGTGACCTTTGTACGGAATGATGGTTGGGGCGGCGGTTAGGCACTCGACGCCAGCTGCAAGGCCTGTTCCTCTGGCTGAGAGTTGGACATGCCCATTTGTGTGCAGGCAGCCTGAACGCCCAAATCCCGGACCTGAAGCTGCGCTTTTTCCCCTGTCGGCCACACCTGTCAGGAGACCGGCGATTTGACTGGCCGGTCGCGCCGGGCTGAAGAAGTAGCCCTGTACTTCCACGCATCCTTCGGCGCGCAGCCAGGCGAGTTGCTCCATCGTCTCGACGCCTTCGGCTGTCGTCGACATGCCGAGGCTGCTGGCGAGCTCGATGACTGCCCTGACGATGGCCAGCGAACTTCCGTTATCGTGAATGTGCTCGATGAAGGTCCGGTCGATCTTGAGCTTGTCGAATGGGAACTCGTGCAAATGGCTGAGTGACGAGCATCCGGTTCCGAAATCGTCCAGGGAGATGTGCACGCCAAGTTCGCGCAGGCTGTGCAGCGTTGCCAGCGTCGGGCCGGTGGCCTGCAGCATCACCGTCTCGGTGATTTCGAGCTCGAGCCGGTTGGCAGGCAGCCCCGAATGCTCCAGCGCGGCCAACACGTCAAGCACCAGCGCCCGGCCTCTGAACTGGGCAGGCGACAGGTTCACGGCGAGCTGCACATCGGCCGGCCATTTTGCCGCCTCCGCGCACGCTTTCTTGAGAACCCAGGCGCCGACTTGTCCGATCAGCCCGATGTCCTCGGCCAACGGGATAAACTCGCTGGGAGGGACGCTGCCCCGTTCGGCATGGGTCCAGCGCAACAGCGCCTCGAATCCACTCACCCGATCGGTCTGAATGTTCACGATCGGCTGGTAATGGATCTCTAATTCGCCGTTGACGAGCGCTTTCCTGAGGTCGAGTTCGAGAGCACGGCGCGCCTGCATCCTGGCGTCCATTTCCGGCTCAAAGAAGCGGTACATGCCGCGCCCCTCCAGCTTGCACCGGTAAAGCGCCATGTCGGCCAGTTTCAGAAGCTGATCGGCATCGCCGCTGTCGGTCGGCGCGACCGCGATGCCGATGCTGGTGCCGATGACGACCTGATGGCCGTCGACCTCATAGGGCTGTCTCAGGGAGTTGACGATGTGTTCGGCCAGCGCCTTTGCCGATTCGGGGCCCTTGATGGCGCCCTGCAGAATGGCGAACGCGTCACCGTCGATCCGGGCGACGAGGTCGCGTCCGCGCGTCCCCTTGCGCAGGCGATGGGCGACCTCGCGAAGCAACACGTCTCCGACCGGATGGCCGAGCGTGTCGTTCACCGACTTGAACTGGTCGAGATCGAGGCACAGCACCGCCAAGTGCTCGCCGGGACGGATGCGCTCCAGCGCCCGGCCCAGTTCGTCGCGGAACAGGACCCGGTTGGGCAGATCGGTCAGCGCGTCGTGATGCGCCATATGTGCGACCTTTGCTTCGATGCGCCGGATGTCCGTAATGTCGTCATGGGTAGCGACCCAACCGCCGTCCTCAAGCGGGCAATGCGATATGGCAATCAGCCGGCCATCTGTCAGATGATGGACCTTGACGGAGGCTTTCCCCTCCGCAACCGCCGCCATCCTCTCCGCAATGTAGTCTAGCGGATTGCCGACCGTGAACTGGCCGTTGTCAAGCCTGTTCTGGAGGATTTGCCGGAAGGGCGTACCCGGCTGCACGTCCTCGGGCGGAATGCCATACATGCGGGTGTATTGCGCGTTGCACACGATGAGCTTCTTGTCGACATCGAACATGCAGAGACCTTGCGACATGTGATCGAGAGCCGTGGCCATGCGGGCATTGTGGAGGATCAGTTCGTTCACTGCGGCCAAATCCGGCTGTGCTTGCCGAGCCGGATCGACATCGTCGCTGCGGGAAGCTTTGCCCCCGCCGTCGCCTATAATGGACGGGGCGTGAGCGGAATGCCGCTGTCGGCCATTCAGCAGGCCCGATGCCCAGCGCCCGGCGAACAGTGCGCGATCTGCGAGGTTGGTCAGCGGGTCGTGCTGTGCCGTCATATCCCCGAAGAAGCTGGCAGCGGATGCGGGAGGCCGGTTGATACGCATGTTGGCTCCATTGGATCGACTAAGGCAGCACACATGCCGCAATCGCGGGGGGCGCGATAGTCGGCCGTGCGGCTTAAACCAGTCCGGCGAGCACCTGGCCGAAAGACCTAGGCCACGTTCTTCAGGCAGAGGTCAGGCCTGGGCAACGGCGGAGACAGCTGACGTGCCGTTCTTACTCTTCATCAACCGCTCGGCGGGGGGAAACGGGGGGCAGCAACGATCCTTGCGACGGCCTCAAACCATTGCTTGATCACATCGGCGCCTGTGTTACAGTGATGATGGCGCATCCTAGCAGCGCCTGGTCGTTGGGGTTGATCTTTTTAGGCACCGGTAGAGCTTACTGCGCACATCGTGACCTCCATCGTCGGTCCCCAAATATCATGGGGCTCGAGGCCCGAGGGAGGCCTTAGGGGGATTGATCATGCCGGAAACCGGATACAACTGGCCGCTGATTACTGGGGTGCTCATAGCAGTCGGACTGTACTGGGCGTACTGCATCTATTGGAGCATCGTAGGATACAAGCAGGCCCGCACGCTTTCGGGCTGGGGCATCTCGGGACGGACGCTTCCTCCCTGGCTGTTCATGCTGGCCGCATCGGTGACTTCGTTCAGCGCCTGGACCTATATGGGACACCCCGGGACGGTCTATGCCGGCGGTATCGCCTACGCCTTTGCAGGCCTTTATGCGATCACCATTCCGTTCACGGGGGCGCTGTTTCTCAAGCGGCAGTGGATGCTCGGCCGCCGATACGGCTTCATCACGCCGCCCGAGCAGTACCGCACCGTTTTCGACTCCAATTTTTTGGGAATCCTGATTGTCGTCGTGTCGTTCTTGTACAGCTGCTTCTACGTAGCGGTGCAGCTCATCGGCTCCGGATTGTTGTTCACGGTGGTGACCGGCGGGTTCTTCCCGTTCATGACGGGCAGCATCGCACTGGCACTGATCATGCTCCTCTATGTCGGGGCGGGCGGGCTCAGGACCATCGCCTGGGTGGACGCGCTGCAGTATTTCCTGGTGTTCGGCGGGATCACGATGATCGGCGCCTCGGTGCTGTACGGCTTCGGCGGCTGGGGCGGCTTCATGGAGCAGGTCTACACCGTCCACACCTACTATACCCATTCGCACGGGTGGATTAACTGGAACTGGAACTGGATGAGGGATGTCGAAGGCATCGGACCGATGGCGCAGTGGACGGGCGTGATGATGCTCAGCTACATGTTCGCCCTCGCCGGGATCCAAGCCTCCCCCGCCTTCACCATGTGGGCTTACAGCATGCGGCACGCCAGGTTGATCGCCTGGCAGGTGACCGTCGGCATCGGCACAGTGGTGACGGCAACGCTGGTGCTGTGGTCGGTCGTCCAGGGCATGGGCGCCCGAATGCTCGCCCAAACCGATCCCGGGGACTGGAGCAGCGCCGCACTTGTCGACTTCATCCGGGCCGCCGGAGCGGCAGGGGCCGGCGCCGATGCGGTGGTCCCCAGGCTGATGCTCGAATACCTGCCGCTGGTGCTCATTCCGGTAGCGGCCATCGGTCTGTTGGCCGCGGCTCAGTCCACGGCGGGGCCCTATGTCTCGTCGTTTGCTGCCGTCGCGACGCGAAACATCGTCGGCGAGACCCTGTTATGGCGGGCCAGGCGCCGCGCTTTCGAGCTGGCGGGGGCCCATGCCGGCGGCAATCCGCATGGCAATCCGCATCCCGGCAATCCGCATCCGCGGGAGGACGCACCTCAACGGATCGCCGATGTGTTCCCCGAGCAGCAGCAGGTGCACTGGTCGCGCTTCTTCTGCCTGGTGCTGCTTAGTTGTGCGCTCTACGTCGCCTTCGCCCAGCGCGACCTTATGGTGATGCTGGGTGGCCTGGCGGTCTCCTACGGCTTCCAGCTCTACCCGGCGTTGATCGTGACTTGCTACGGCTTCCGTGGCTGGCCGGTCAGGTGGACGCCGCAGGGCATCACCATGGGTCTTCTCATGGGGATCCTGTTCGTCACGCTCAGCTACATTTATCCCGACTATCGCTACCCGCTGAGCATCCACTCCGCCGGGTGGGGGATCATCTTCAATCTTCTCACCATCACGGTGGTGTCCTCGTTCACCACTCCGAGCAGGGGACATGTCGAATGGATGGACAGGCTTGACGCCTTCTACAGGAAGCACGATCCCGCATTCTACGAGCCCAGAGCCCAGAAGTGGCGCAGTTTCCTGTGGTTCTACATCCCCTTCTGGTGGATCATGTTCGTCGGTCCGGGGATCGAGTTCGGGAACTACCTGGACGGCATCTTCTTCGGCTTGCCGGGGCTGTGGACCTGGCTGATCCTGGGTGGCATCACCGGCGTGTTCCTGCTGTGGAGCATGTGCTGGCCGGCACAGATGGCCACTGCGCCGCGGTTAACCCCGCAGCCCAGGGACGCTTCTGCCATGGCATCGATTGATCACATGCGCGGCTAGCGCGAATAGGAGGCAATGGAAATGGGCGCGGGAATGAGCACATTCGTGGTCCTGCTGGCATGGGCGCTGCCGATCGTCATCGCGCTCATCCTCATGGCCACATATTACAGGTCGCCGCCCAAGGAGGAGCTGGATCAATGGGATGCGCTGCAGCCCGATGAGGTGGCACCGACACCGGAGGCGTTAGCAAAAAGGCTATGAGCTGTAGCCGATGGAAACGGCAACCGCGGAATTAGCCCTGGTCAGTTCAGCAGGTCCCCGGCGGCCGCGCGCCACCGGGGACTTGCTACTTCCCGCCCTGGAGGATGACACTCATGTTAACACAATACACCCGAATCATCGCTGCCGTTGACGGGTCCGAGGATGCCAGTCGCGGCGCCGCCGTCGCCGCGAGTTTGGCGAAGGCCATGAATTGCCCGCTGACCCTGTTGTGCGTCTTCCCAGGTCCGGGGGCCGATGAGTTCGTAAATCTGGACAGCGTGTCGGTGTCCCTGAGGCTGACCCCGGAGGACATGGAGGGGGCCAAGCACGAAGCCAGTTCGAAGGCCTTTGCGGCCGCCCGCAAGGCGATCGGCGACAGCCAAGTGAAGATCGAGGAGCAAGTCGTGAGCGGTCGGGTGGTGCCGGAGATCCTGCGGGTGGCGGAAGCGTCGAAGCCAGCCCTCCTGGTCGTCGGGCGACGAGGGCTTGGCCACTTCGGCGAGATGATGCTGGGCAGCGTCAGCGACAAGCTGGTTCACCAGGCATCGGTGCCGGTCGTCGTAGTGTAACCCAAATCTCGCCGGCGACCGACCCGGGGAGTTTCTTGGGCGGTTATTGGTCCCAATCAGTCCGCCATGGTCGCCTATCTTTTTCGTGGAGTGTTATCGGTTGTCCTCCTGGCCGCTGGGCTGGCGGCTGCCGGGTGCGACTCGCCCAACCGGCAATTGTTCGAGGCCGCCGAGTCCGGAAGTCCCGCCGAGGTGGAAGCGGCTTTGAGCGCCGGTGCGAACGTCAACGCGCTGAACAGGGACAGCCAGACTCCCTTGATGTTCGCCGCTTCGCGTAACGATCCGGCCGTCGTTCGCAGCCTCATTGAAGCCGGTGCCGAGGTAAACGTCGGCGACAGGAACGCCGTGACCCCCCTGATGTTCGCTGCGTTGCGCAACAATGTGGTCGCCGTCCGAGCTCTCATCGAAGCAGGCGCCGACGTCAATGCGCGCGACGGGGGGAGCGCCACAGCCCTGATGATCGCATCCCGGAACAACGACGCGGAGGTGATCCAAACCCTCATTGCAGGGGGTGCCGACGTCAATGCTCGGGACATGGGAGGTGCGACGTCCCTGATGATCGCCGCCGGGCACAACGATGCGGTCGCCGTGCGGACCCTCATCAAGGCTGGTGCCGAACTGGATGCGCGCGCCGAGGGAGGCTGGACCGCCCTGATGATCGCCGCTCAAAACAACAACGCGGCCGTCGTCCAGAGCCTCATTGAAGCAGGCGCCGACGTCAATGTGCAGGACAGGGATGGCGCGACCGCCCTGATGATCGCCGCCCGGCACAATGAACCGGCGGTCCTACAGGCGTTTCTCGATGCCGGTGCGATGGCCAATCTGCGCGATGCCCGTGGGCGCTCGGCTGCCGATCATGCCAGGCAAAACGACAAAATTCAGGGGACGGATGTCGGCAATCGACTGCAAATCCCAGAGGCCGAATGACCCAATGGCACGCAAGAAAGCAAGAAAGACTGCCAAAAAAGGGGTTCCGTTGCATCAGGCCCCGGCATATGTCCCAGACGATATCCTGTCGGCGCTTGAGCCCGGCGAAGCGGTTGAGGCGGACTTCAAGATGGGCGAAGGGCTGGAGATCTATGCGACCGGCCGGCGCTTGTTCGGCAGGCGGGGGGGAAAACTGATCGATATCCAGTACACGGAGGTTTCCGAGGCGACGCGCCGGACGTCCGACTGGCGAACTTGGCGCGGCATCGCCCGCATGGTCCTGGGGACCGTGTTCGTGGCAGCCGGCGTCCTCACCGGGTTCGAAACCCTCCAGGCGACGATCATCAGCCTCGCTCTCTTCGTGATCGGCGCCGCATTCGTTTTGCTTGGGATCTATCGACGCGACGACTGGGTTGAACTGAAGATCGATCGACGGGAGCCCCCGCCGTCGTTCTGGTACATCGTGGTCTTCCTGCCGTTCTGGCTTTTGCTACAGTCGCGGAAGCGATACAAGGTGCCCGGAAATCGACAGGCGGTGGACGCGTTCTACCAATTCCTGATAGCCAGGCTTCCTCAGCATTAAGTCGGACTGTATCCCGCCGCTACAGCCAGGCGCTGCCTGGCACCACTCCGGGCAGCCCGCTTAAGGGTACGGAGTGTGGACCCGATGATACAGGTCGGGAAAAAAAGTGCGCCCGCGTGGCACTCGGCACGAAAACTCGCTTGCATCGCCATCGCATGCGCCCATATTCGCAAAATCGTTGGATGTGCTGCGACGGAAACGACGATTCTCGCGCGACGGCGCCATCCGACACAGAGGACCGCTTTCGAAATGGAAGCAGCGGATCACGGGTCTTCAGCTCCTGCGGAGCCCGAAGAGCCTCCCAGTCCCGGCTGGACGATAGCATCTACCTCCCTCGTATCGATTTCTGACCAGCACCGGAAGGCAGTCCTGCCCGGCCCCCGCGCGCCTGGGCGAGCGGCGCCGGAGAGATTCCCGATCGGCCCGCAGGCGCGGGCTTTCCGGCGGCGATTCTTTGCCGATGTCGGCTCGCAGGATTGGAACGACTGGCGGTGGCAGCTCCGGGCCCGAATCAAGAGCCTGGCCGAACTCGAGCGGGTATTCGCCCTCTCGGAGGAGGAGCGCGACGCGGTTGCCCGCCACAAGGGCTCGCTGCCGGTCGGCATCACGCCCTACTACGCCAGCCTGATGAGCCGGACCGACCCAGAGGAGCCGCTACGGCGCACCCACATTCCCGTGGGTCAGGAATACCTGCGTACACCCGGCGAAGCCGACGACCCGCTGGGCGAAGACCACGATTCGGCGGTGCCCGGCCTCGTGCACCGCTATCCCGACAGGGTGCTGTTCCTCGCTACCGGCATCTGCTCCACCTACTGCCGCTATTGCACCCGCTCGCGCATGGTGGGCGAGCCGGGAGGCGAGTACAGCTTCTCGCGGCCGCAGTGGGAGCAGGCGCTGGCCTATATCGAGGCGCATCCGGAGATCCGCGATGTGCTGATCTCGGGCGGCGATCCGCTGACGCTGGCAGATGAAAGGCTCGACGACTTGCTCGGGCGGCTCCGGGCGATCCCCCATGTCGAGTTCGTCCGCCTCGGCACCAAGGTTCCGGTGGTGCTGCCGATGCGGGTGACACGGGCGCTGGTGCGGGTGCTGAGAAAGCACCATCCGCTGTGGATGAGCATCCACTTCACGCACCCAGCAGAACTCACTGCCGAGGTGACGAAAGCCGTTGCCCGGCTGGCCGATGCCGGCATCCCGCTTGGCAGCCAGACAGTGCTGCTGCGCGGTGTCAACGACAGCGTGCCAGTGATGAAGAAGCTGATGCATGGGCTGCTGATGCGGCGGATCAGGCCCTACTATCTCTACCAGTGCGACCCGATTACCGGCTCGGCGCATTTCCGCACGGCGGTCTCGAAGGGCGTCGAGATCATCGAGGGATTGAGGGGTCACACCACTGGCTACGCCGTGCCGCAGTTCGTGGTCGACGCTCCCGGAGGCGGCGGCAAGATCCCTCTCCTGCCCGACTACGTGGTCGGGCGTGACGGTGACGACCTGCTGCTCAGGAACTTCGAAGGCAAAGTCTACCGCTACACCGACCCCGGCGACCCCTTAGGTGCCGGCCGGGCGCTGCCCGATGCACTGCGGAGGGCCTCATGAGGCGGGTCGGCTTTGTCTATGACGCTCGCGACGACTATCTCGCCGAGGGCTTCTCGGAACTCGAGGTCGCGGAGTTTGACACCGGGGAGACCATCGCCGAGATCGAGGCGGCGCTCACCCGCTGCGGCTCTGAGGTGGAGCGCGTCGGGCGGGGCCGGGCCCTCGCCCGGAGGCTGGCCGAGGGCGCCCGCTGGGACTTGGTGTTTTCGATCGCCGAGGGCTCGAGCGGCCGGTCGCGCGAGGCGCAGGTGCCGGCATTGTGTGAGCTGTTCGGCCAGCCTTACGCCTTCTCCGACCCGCTGACCATGGCGGCGACGTTGGACAAGTCGGTGGCCAAGCGGCTGGTGCGCGACCACGGTGTGCCGACTGCGAACTTCGCGGTCATCCGGTGGCCGGAGGAGGCGCGCGGCACGGGCCTCGGCTTTCCGTTGTTCGTCAAGCCGCTTGCCGAAGGCACGGGCAAGGGCTGCGAGGCGACCTCGATCGTGCGCGACGCAGCCGAACTCGAGGCAGTGGCGGCACGGCTGATCGGGCAGTTCGGCCAGCCGGCGATCGCCGAGTCCTTCCTGCCCGGACGCGAGTTCACTGTCGGCATCCTCGGCAATGGCGCGGAGGCAGAGGTCATCGGAGTGCTTGAGATCGCCGTGCGGGCGGGGGTCTACGATCCGGTCTACTCCTTTGACAACAAGGAGAAGTGCGCGTCGCGAGTTGACTATCATCTGGCCGGAGACCCGGAGGCGGTGATGGCGGGACGGCTGGCGCTGGCTGCCTATCAGGCGCTTGAGTGCCGCGATGCGGCGCGCATCGACATGCGCTCCGACGTCCGCGGCGTGCCGCAGTTCCTCGAGGCGAACCCGATCGCCGGTCTGCACCCGACCCATTCCGACCTGCCGATGCTCACGGCGCTCTCAGGCCGCAGCTACGACTGGCTGATCGGCGGCATCCTCGACGCGGCAGCCCGGCGACTGGGGATCAGCCAGGGGAGGCGGATTTCTGCCGCAGCCTGAGCCAATGATCGGCGGGTTCGTCCCGGTAATCCACGCTGCAATGCCGGGCCGGCCAGACGAGCAGGACACGCTGGACACCGCCGCCGCCGTCACAGCGGCGCTCGGGCGTCTCGGCTATGCCGCAGAAATCGTCGATATTGGCATGCACTTCAAGCCATTGGCCCGGTTCGCCGCCAACCCGCCGTGGGCGGTGTTCAACCTGGTCGAGGCGGTGGGCGGCGTAGCCGGCCGCGCCTTTCTGCCGGTGCGGCTGATGGAGCGGCTGGGGCTGCGCCATACCGGCGCCGGTGGGATGGCGAGCGAGCTGACCAGCTCGAAGACCCGCACCAAGCGGCTGCTTAAGGGCCACTCCATCCCGACCCCCGGCTGGTGGGAGGGCGAGGCCGAGCCGCCACCTGGCCTGCCGGTGATCCTCAAGCCTGACACCGAACACGCCTCGCTGGGCATTGATGCCACCTCCGTGGTCGCCGGGCGCCACGCTCGGCACGAAATGGCCCGGCGCCAGGCGCAGTTTGCCACCCGCTTCTTCGCCGAAGCCTACGTCGACGGGCGCGAATTCAACGTCGCGCTGATCGAGGAGGGCGGCAGGCCGCGCATGCTGCCTATCCCCGAGATCATGTTCGACGAGCTGCCCGAGGGCCGCCCCCGCATCGTCGACTACGAGGCGAAATGGGACCCATCGAGCTACGCCTACCACCACACCCCGCGCCGCTTCGGCATTGAGGCGCGCGAGCCGGAGCTGGCCGCCGAACTTTGCCGGCTGGCCCGCGCCAGCTGGGAGGCCGCCAAGCTCTCCGGCTATGCCAGGGTCGATTTCCGGGTTGATAGCGCAGGCGCACCTGCGGTGATCGACATCAACACCAACCCTTGCCTGGCGCCGGATGCCGGGTTCGCCGCCACTGCCGCGGTGGCGGGCATATCTTATGATGAGGTGGTCGGTCGAATCGTGAATGCCGCGACGGCAATGGACCCCGGGGCCGGGTGACATGCTGAGAATCCGCAAGATCGGGGACGTGACCGCCCCGGCCAACCGCGCCGTCGTGGCCGAAGTGCAAGGCATCCTGAAAGCCCAGTTTCCCGGCATGAGAGCAGCCGAGATCGAGAAGTTGCCCGATCAGCTCGAGGACCCGCTCAAGCACCGCTTCGTCGCCCGGCTGTTCCTTGTCGAGACAGGGGAAGGGACGGTGCGGGCCTTCGCCGTGCTGCTCTATGCGCCGGACCTCGACTTCGCCTATCTCGAGACCATTTCGGCGGCCCCGGGCGCGACCGGTCGGGGAGTCGGGGCGGCGCTCTATCAGGAGGTGCGCGACGAGGCGCGGGCGCTGGGGGCTCGCGGGCTGTTCTTCGAGTGCCTGCCGGACGACCCGAAGCTGAGTCCGGACCCGAAGACCCGCCGCCAGAACGAGGCGCGGCTCAGGTTCTACGAACGTCTCGGGGCGCGGCCGATCGCTGGCACCTTATACGAAGCCCCGGTCGATCCCGGTGACTCCGATACCCCCTACCTTGTCTTTGACGGGCTCGACCGCCATGAGCTGCCGCCGCCGGACGAGCTGGCGCTGATTGTCGATGCGATCCTGAGGCGCAAATACGCCGACATCTGTCCCGAGGACTACATCGCGCGGGTGGTCGCGTCGGTCCGCACCGGCAGCCCCGCGCTGCGCACGCCGCGCTATGCCGAGCAGGCCACCAAAGCCGGCCCGCGCCTTGGTGCAAAGATCCCTCTTGTCGTCAACGACCGGCACCAGATCCACCACGTGCGCGAGCACGGCTATGTCGAGGCGCCGGTGCGCGTCAGCGTCATCCTGCGCGAGTTGGCGAAGACCGACCTGTTCGAAACCGTCCCGGCCCGCCACTTCTCCAGGCGATGGATTCGAGAGGTGCATGACACGGGCCTCGTTGACTACCTTGAGCATGCTTGCGCCGAAACGCCCAAGGGCAGATCGATCTATCCCTATGTGTTCCCGGTGCGCAACGCCCGGCGGCGGCCGAAGGAGCGCTCGGTCCTGGCGGGCTACTGGTGCATTGACACCTTCACGCCGATCAACCGCGACGTCTGGCCGGCGGCGCGCCACGCCATCGACTGCGCGCTGACCGCAGCCGAGCGGGTGCTCAGCGGTGCGCCCGTGTCCTATGCGCTAGTGCGCCCGCCGGGACATCACGCCGAGCGCCGCACATTCGGGGGCTTCTGCTACTTCTGCAACGCAGCGGTGTCGGCGAACTACCTGGCAAAGCACGGGCGCGTGGCGATCCTCGACATCGACTACCACCATGGCAACGGCCAGCAGGACATCTTCTACGACCGCCGCGACGTGCTGACCGTCTCGATCCACGGCGACCCGAGCTTCGCCTATCCCTACTTTACCGGCTTCCGCGACGAGCGCGGGCGCGGCGCCGGTGCCGGGTTCAATCTGAATATTCCGCTCGGTGAGACGATCACACCCGAGGAGCATCGCGCGGCGGTGGCCCGGGCGCTCCGCCGCATCGCCCGGCATGACCCGGCCTATCTGGTGTTGGCGGTCGGCTACGATAGCGCAAAGGGCGACCCGACGGGGACCTGGGCTAACACGGCCAGCGACTTCCACCGGCTCGGTCGACTGATCGGCGAGGCGGGCTACCCCACGGTGGTAATCCAGGAGGGCGGCTACCGGGTGCGCACGCTGGGCGTGAACGCGCGCCATTTCTTCACCGGGCTCGCCGAGGGGGTGGCCGGTGCGGCGGCCGCCGTGAAGTCCGCGGCGCCGAAACGCGCTGCCCCACCGAGGCACACGTCCGTGGAACTGAGCTGGCGCGAGGCGGTCACCGCCGAGGACGCCGCGCACATCCGCGACCTCGTCGCCGGGACGGGGATGTTTTCAGCCGCCGAGATCGACATTGCGGCCGAACTGGTCGAGGCGCGTGTCGCCAGGGGCCGCGAGTCGGGCTACGAATTCGTTCTCGCCATGGAGGATGGGCGGCTGGCCGGCTATGCCTGCTATGGGCTGACGCCGGCGACGAAGGGCACGATCGACCTGTACTGGATCGTCGTCGGTGCGGGCCGGCAGCGTCGCGGCCTCGGCCGCGACATCCTCGCCCGCACCGAGCAGGCGGCCCGCCAGATCGGTGGCCGGCGGCTTTACGCTGAGACTTCCGGTACCGGGAAATACGCCTCCACACGCACCTTCTACCGCCGCGCGGGATTCCGCAAGGTGGCCGAACTGGCCGATTTTTACGGCGAGGGCGACAACAAGGTGATTCTGGTCAAGGACATCGCGCCATAGCTGCCGGCCGGGGACGGTACGCCCGGCCACGCCCCCGCCGCGGCATGTCAGCCGATGACCCTGACGATGTTTCGATACCAATGCAGCGCCGGAACGCGCCAGCCAGCCACCGTCACCTGGTACCGTTGCCCAATCTTCATGGAGTGGTATCGCTCGGCGGGAGCAAAATCGAGGAACAGGTAGGCGGTATCGACTTTGAATACCTCCTGCTCTGAGTAGACAAGAAAGGTTACGCCAGGCGCAATGCCCGGACCGAGTGGCGCGTGCTCCACCGCTCGGTGATGGCGTCCCACCGATTTGTCCTCGACAACCACTTCAATGGTTTCGATGCTCAGCGTGAAGGCGATTACATAAGCCGCCACGAGCGGGACAGCCAAAGCCGCCGGAACTCGAACGACTTTGCCGGTGTGCATAGGTTATCTCCCTGCCAGCCCGGACAGTCCTTAGCGTGCTCCCAATCGCCAATCTATCGCCGGAGGATGAACGCAACGTCAATGTCCCGGCGATTTTGCCCCCGCGCAGCGCCCCACATGGCAAACCCACAGGCTGGCCGGCACTCCTGCTTGGGCCGCCACGTACGTTCGAACGAGTGGCCGAGCATCGCGGCTCGTCGCTCATCTCCAGATGGTGGCGATGACGAACAGAACGACAAAGACGCTCGTGCCCGTCAGCAGCCAGGCCAACCTTTCAGGACTCATCGGGAACCCCCTATGGCACAGTTGCATCAAACTGGAGGAATGAACCCAAGTCCAGTCAGTTATAAGCAACAGGCTCGCCACCCGACAACAGGTCACCTCATATACTGCGGCTGAAAGCGCAGGCGGGGGCGTGCGGCTTGAGGAAGATGCCGGTTCAGCCGCTGGTTGATGGCCCCGAACAGCCAGATGATGCACAGCGTGAGCGCGACGAAATAGACCGCCACAATCGGATAGCTGACGAAGGGATTGAAGGTCTGATCGGCGAAGTAGCGGGCATAATAGAGCGCATCTCCCGACTGCTGCCAGGCTGGAAAGCCGGAGAAGAAGACCAGTGCCGTAGCATGGGTGAGGAAGATCGCCTCGTTGGTGTAGGACGGCCAGGCGAGCCGCAGCATGGTGGGCCAAACGACGCGGCGGAATTTGGCAAAGCCGGACATGCCGTAAGCGTCGGCCGCCTCCAGATCGCCGCGGGGAATGGCTCTCAGCGCGCCGTAGAAGATCTGTGCCGTGTAGGCCGAGGTATTGAGCCACAGGACCACCAGGGCGCCTGCCCAGGCGCGAGTCAGCCAGCGGGTCTCCGCGGTGATGGTGGTGAACAAAAGATCGATCTCGATACCCGCCCGCGGCAGCAGCACAAAGGCCTCGTAGGCGAAGAAGAACTGGATGAACAGTGGCGAGCCGCGAAACAGGAAGATGAAGCCCGAGGCGGGCTGGCGTAACAGCGCGCTGTCGCTGTTCTTGGCCAGCGCCAGAAGTGTGGCGACGAAAAAGCCCGCCGATATGGCGATGACGGCGAAATAGAGGTTCCAGATCAGTCCCGAGCCGATGAGGAAGACTTGGTCGCACATGGTGATATCGGTGCCACGCGGCAGCAGCCGTTCGCCGAACTCGCGGCCCATCGAGCGCAGGATGTAGCCCTCGAAGGACTCCCAGCAGGTTCTCACGCCCGCCCCCTGCGCAGCCGCTCGCCGCCGGCTGTGGCCTGCCCGAGGCTCATGCGGTCCATCAGCCAGGTAAAGGCGCGCTCGCTCACGGCGGTGACCGCAAGGTAGAACACCAGCACCACGAGGAAATACCACACCCGCCAGTCCGGGTGCGGGTAGGTGTAGAACGAGGTCTTGGCGCCGCCCAGTTCGCGCGCCCAGTAGACGATGTCCTGGATGCCGAGCAGGAACAGTAGCGGCGTGGCCTTTACCAGGATCATCCACAGATTCGACAGCCCCGGCAGAGCAAAGATCCACATCTGCGGCAAGAGCACCCGGCGGAAGGCCTGGCCCCTGCTCATGCCGTAGGCTTCAGCCGTTTCGATCTGCGCCTTGGGCACGGCGCGCATGGCGCCGTTGAGGGTGATGGCGGCAAAGGCGCCAAACACCAGGGCAAAGGCCAGCAGCGCCAGCATGAAGGCATAGATATCATGCACCCAGGCGGGAGAGGTCGCCAGCGGCACCTTGGCCTGCGGGCAGACGATGAAAGCGTTGCCGCGCCAGATCGGCTCCTGCCAGTCGGGGCAGCGGATATAATGCATCAGCTATTCGAGCCCCTGATCCACCGCGATGGGCACGAACAGGAAGAAGACGATATCGGGTACCCCGCGCACCATCGCGGTGTAACCCTGGCCCAGCCAGCGCAGCGGTGTGAACCGTGAGCGCAGCGCCAGCGCGCCGCCGAAGCCGAGCAGCAGAGATGCCGGCGCGGCCAGCACAAGCAGGATGATCACCACGAGAAAGGACCAGTAGAACGCCAGATGCGTTCCGCTGGTCAGGTAGCAGGCGAACCACTGCCACTGCGGCAACGCGGAAGGATCGGTGCAGAAAGCGAACATGCGTGGGCCGCCGGTTGGGGGCGGGGCGGCATGGCCCCGCAACCCCGGGGGGGGGGGTCAGACTAGAAGAGTTGGCCCTCCTCGCCGAACCACTTCACGATCAGTTCGTTGAGCGAGCCGTCCTGCTTCATCTCGGTAATCACCCGATCGAACGTCTCGCGCAGTTCGACATCGGTCTGGCGCAGCCCCATGCCGACGCCGCTGCCGATCATCACCCCCTCGCCGACAAAGATCAGCTCACCCCCGGATTCCTCCACGATGGGCCTGAGAAACGAGTAGTCGGCGAGCACCGCGTCGGCCTCGCCCGAACGCACCGCAGCGATGGTCTCGTCGGGCGTCGGGAACTCCACCAGGGTGGCGTCGGTCTCGGCCACATAGCCCGCCTGTATGGTGTTGGACTGAGTCGTCACCACCCCGTTGATGACCGACTCATCATTACCGGTCACCGTCACATAGGCGGACGGGTCGGGCTGGGTGTAGTTCTGGGTGAACGAGATGATCTCGGCGCGCGCCTCGGTGATCGACATGCCGGCGATGATCGCATCATAGTTGCCCGCCACCAGATTGGGGATGATGGTGTCCCAGTCGTTGATCACCCA
>CAYWVA010000037.1:0-12441 GCA_964461545.1 uncultured Rhizobiaceae bacterium
CCGCACGATTTTCGGGAAATAGGGCGAAAGCTCCGCGATACCGTCCGACTTTGGCCGACCGCCGGCGATCCAGTAGATGGTGTCGTAGGCGGCAAGTGCCCGGGCCGCGGCGTCGACATTGGTCGCCTTGGAATCGTTGATGAACGGCACCGGGCCGATGCGGCCCACTTCCTGCATCCGGTGGGCAAGACCGGGAAAGCTCGCCATGCCGCGGGCGATCGCGGGGGCATCGAGGCCAACAGCACGGGCCGCGGCGTAGGCGGCGCAGGCGTTCTGCCAATTATGCTTGCCGCGCAGAGATCGCATGGCCTTCAAGTCGATGAGATCGACGGTGCGGCCGGCGCGGCGCTCGCGCAGCACGCCGTCGGGGGCGCACACGCCCTCGTCGAGCAGCCGCTCCACCGAGATCGCCACCACCTGAGGTCCGCTCAGAGCCTGTCGGATCGTCTCGCACCAGTGGTCGTCAACGCTGACGATGGCGGTGTCGCCGGGGCCTTGGCGGGCGAACAAACGCGCCTTGACCGCGGCATAGCCCTCCATCGTGCCATGCCGGTCGAGATGATCGGGAGACAGGTTGAGCAGCGCGCCGACCTTCGGCTTGAGCGTAGGCATCAGGTCGATCTGATAGGACGAGAGCTCGAGCACATAGAGCCGTCCCGGCCGCGGCGGCGAGAGGAGGAACACCGCCGTGCCGATATTGCCGCCGATCTCAGCGTTGCGGCCTGCAGACATCAGCATGTGGCCCGCCAGCGCCGTGGTGGTCGATTTCCCGTTGGTGCCGGTAAAGGCAATGATCTCGGCGCCGCCGGCCTCCGCTTCGCGGGCGAAGACCTCGGTGTCGCCGATAATCTCGACGCCTGCGGCTTGGGCCCGCCGCACCGTCCAGTGCGGCGATGGATGGGTGAGCGGCACACCGGGGCTGAGCACCAGGGCGTCCAAACCGGAAAAGTCCGCCTCGCGCAGATCGCTCACCGGCGCACCGGCCGCCCGGGCGCTGGCCACCGCGGCAGCCGAATCGTCCCAGGCCAGCACCTCTGCACCGCCCGCCCGCAGCGCTTCGGCACAGGCAAGGCCCGAGCGGGCGAGCCCGAACACGGCGACCCTCTTGCCTGCCAAGCGTCTGGCCGCAAACATGCCCGTCACCTGAGCTTCAAAGTCGACAGACCGATCAGCGCCAGCACCACCGCGACGATCCAAAACCGGATCACGATGGTGGGCTCCTTCCAGCCCTTCTGCTCGAAATGGTGGTGCAGCGGCGCCATGGCGAAGACGCGCTTGCCAGTAAGCTTGTAGGAAATCACCTGAACCATTACCGACACGGTTTCAAGCACGAACAGGCCGCCGACGATCGCCAGCACGATCTCGTGCTTGGCGGCAACCGCAATGGCGCCCAAGGCACCGCCCAGTGACAGCGAGCCGGTGTCGCCCATGAAAATCATGGCGGGCGGCGCGTTGAACCACAAAAAGCCCAGCCCGGCCCCGAGGATGGCGCCGCACAGGATTGCCAACTCGCCGGAGCCGCGCACGAAGTGAATCTGCAGGTAATCGGCAAACACCGCGTTGCCGACCAGATAGACGATGAGTCCGAAACTGGCCGCGGCGATCATCACCGGCACAATGGCGAGCCCGTCGAGCCCGTCGGTGATGTTGACGGCGTTTCCGGCCCCGACGATGACTATGGCGGCAAACGGGATGAAGATCAGGCCAAGCTGTAGCACGTGATCCTTCACGAAGGGCAGAGCGAGCGCGCTTGACAGCTCGGGATTGCCGATCCTGATGAAAATATAGGCCGCGATGCCGGCAATCGCGAACTCGAGCAGCAGCCTGAAGCGGCCGGAAAAGCCGCGCTCGGAGCTGCGGGTGACCTTCAGCAGGTCGTCGTAAAAGCCGATCGCTCCAAAGCCGAGCGTGACGAACAGCACCGCCCAGACATACAAGTTGGTGAGGTCCGCCCACAGCAGCGTCGCCACCACGATGCCGGACAGGATCACCAGGCCGCCCATGGTGGGCGTGCCCTGCTTCTCAAGCAGGTGGCGATGGGGTCCGTCGATGCGGATGGGCTGGCCACGGCCTTGCTTGAGACGCAACATCGAGATCAGCCCGGGACCGAACAGGAAGACGAACAACAGCGCCGTCATCACGGCGCCGCCGGTGCGGAAGGTGATGTAGCGGAAGACATTGAGCGCCGAGATCTGATCGCTCAGGCTGACCATCAAGTGATAAAGCATTCTATCTTCGGTCCCATTGGCGGCCGATCGATCTGGTCCTCATGCCGCCCGCCCCGAATAGCGTGTCTTGATGGCTTCGACGAGCGGCATCATGCGGCTGCCGAGCGAGCCCTTGATCATCACGACATCGCCGCTCCGCAGATCCCGGAGCAGGCTCTCTTCGAGGTCTTGCGCGGTCTCGGCGTAGGCGCCGCGCCGGGACGCCGGTAGGGCCTCCCAGAGATGAGCCATGTTGGGACCGCAGGCGTATACGATATTGGCGCCGCATTCGTCTATGGCAGCGGCCAGTTCGGCATGCAGACGCGGCCCCTCCTGGCCGAGTTCCAGCATGTCGCCCAGCACCGCAATGCGCCGCCCGCCGCGCCCGGGCTTGGCCTGCCCAAGGAGAGCAAGTGCGGCACGCACCGATGCGGGATTGGCATTGTAGCTCTCGTCGATCACGGTGATCGGGCCGTCGGGCGCCTCGAATTTGAAGCGCACGCCCCTGCCCTTCTGGGGCTCCAGTCGCGCCAGCGCCATGGCGGCCCGGGCGAGGTCGCAGCCGGCAAGCTTGGCTGCAGCCAGGACCGCAAGGCTGTTCATGACCAGGTGCTGCCCGGGAGCCCCGAGCCGGTAGCTCAAGACGTCGCCGAAAACCTCGGCCGTGACGCATGAGCAGGATTCGTGCAGCGCAGCACCTTCGAGCCGCACCTCGGCATCCCGGTGTTCCCCGAAGCCGACGATGCGACCGATGCCGTCGCGACGCGCCGCCGAGGCGAGCCGGTCGAAGAACTCGCTGTCGCGGTTGATCACCGCCGCCCCGCCGGGCTCGACGCCGGCGAAGATTTCGGCCTTGGCATCGGCGATGGCCGCCAGTGAGGCGAAATAGCCGAGGTGGCTTGCCGCTATGGTGGTGACGATGGCGATATGGGGGCGGACCAGCAGTGTCAGCGGCGTGATCTCGCCCGCCTGGCTCATGCCGATCTCGAACACCGCATAGGCCGCCTCGCGCGGCAGCCGGGCCAGCGACAGGGGCACGCCCCACTGGTTGTTGTAGGACGCCGCCGACGCATGGGTCGGTCCACTCGTCGACAGCGCCAGGCGCAGGGCCTCCTTGCTGGTGGTCTTGCCGACGCTGCCGGTCACCGCGACGATACGCGCGCCCGAACGCCGCCGCGCCGCAGCCGCCAGGCGCTCGAGGGCCGCCAGCGGCTCGTCGACCACGAGCAATGCGCCGCTGTCGCGCATGTCCGGGTCGGGCCGCGACACGATGGCCAGCGCGGCGCCGTTCCTGAGTGCAGCAGCCGCAAACTCGTGCCCGTCGCGGTGCTCGCCGGTGATGGCGACGAATATGTCGCCGGCATTGATGCTGCGACTGTCAATCGAAACCCCGCCGATCGCTGTGGCAGCTTCACCGTCGAGCCGCCCGCCGGTGGCCGCCATGACTTCGTCGATGGTCCACAGCGGCGCGGTCATGCGGCGCACCTGCCGATGACAGCCAGGACGGTCTCGTGATCGGAATACGGCACGATCTCTCGGCCGATGATCTGGCCGGTCTCATGGCCCTTGCCGGCCACCAGCAGGACATCGCCACTTTTGAGCACGTCGACGGCCTGCGCGATCGCCTCGGCCCGCCCGGCCACCTCTATGGCTCCCGGGCAGGCGGCCATTATGGCCGACCGGATGGCCCCGGGGTCCTCGCCACGCGGGTTATCATCGGTGACGAACACCACGTCGGCCAGTTTGGCGGCAAGCGCGCCCATCTGAGGCCGCTTGCCGCGGTCGCGGTCCCCACCGCAGCCGAACACCACCACAAGCCGGCCCGGCGCGTATGGCCGCAGTGCTTCCAGTGCATGCTGCAAGGCATCGGGAGTATGGGCATAGTCCACAAACACCGGCGCTCCGGCACGGCTGGTGGCGACAAGTTCAAGCCGGCCCTTGGCCCCTTTGAGGTGCTCAAGGGCACGCAGCGCCACCGACTCCTGTCCCCCGGCCGCAACGACCAGGCCGGCAGCGACAAGGGCGTTGGACGCCTGGAAGTCGCCGACCAGCGGCAGGCAGATCTCGTATCGGGCCTTGCCCGCCTCCACGACCAACTCTTGCGCCAGGCCCTTGCGCTGGCGCTCAACCAGCTTGATCGCCGTCCCGGTGCTGCCCACCGTCAACACGACTAGGCCACGCTGGCGGGCCAGATCGGCGATCCGCACCCCCTCCTTCGTATCGGTATTGACCACCGCCGCGGCGCCCGGCAGCAACAGATCGGTGAACAGCCGCGCCTTGGCGTCGAAATAATCCTCCACGTCGGCGTGATAATCGAGGTGGTCGCGGCTGAGATTGGTAAACGCACCGGCCGCGAAGCGCACGCCGTCCAGCCGGTACTGCTTGAGGCCGTGGCTCGAGGCTTCGAGGGCGAGATGGGTCACACCAGCTTGAGCCAGCCTGGCAAGCACCGCATGCAGCGCCACCGGATCCGGCGTGGTGTGGCCAATCGGCACCGAAACGTGAGGGGCCACAAGGCCCACCGTACCGAGGCTAGCGGCGCTCAGCCCCATCAGTTCCCAGATCTGGCGCACGAAGGCGACAACCGACGTCTTGCCGTTGGTGCCGGTCACGGCAACCACGGTTTCCGGCTGGCGGGGATGAAACTGGGCCGCCATGAGCGCCAGTCGGCGGCGAACGTTCTGATCCCGCAGTATCGGCAGACCTGTAGCCTCGATGGCAACATCGGGTCCCGCCAGCAGGGCGGCGGCGCCACGGGAGAGTGCCTCGGGAATGAAGCGGCCGCCATCGTCGGCCTCTCCCAAAATAGCGGCGAACAGGAATCCCGGCTCGACCGCCCGGCTGTCGGCCGTCAGGCCACAAATATCGATATCGCCCCACGCCGCGGGCAGTTCGGCATCGCGGTCAGCAATCTTTGCCAGCTTCATCATCACCTACTCATTACCTACTCATTCCAACCCGTCAGCTGGGTACCGGCGATTTTGGCCTGTTCCTCCGGCGTGAACTTGGGCTCGACCCCGAGCAGTGGTGCAATGCGGGCCACCATCTTGCCGGCAGTGGGTACGGCATTCCACCCCGAAGTTGCAAACCCGTGTGTTCCGGCCACCGGCTTGGGCTCATCCAGCAGCACCATAAGCAGATAGCGCGGCTGGTCCATGGGAAAGGCGCCGATGAACGCAGTGAGGCGCTTATCGTTGCTGTAGCGGCCCTTCACGACCTTTTGCGCCGTGCCCGTCTTGCCGCCCACCCGATAGCCAGGCACCTCGGCCCGGCGGGCGGTTCCAGAGGTGGCGTTGAGACGGAACAGGTGGCGCATCTTCTCGCTGGTCTCCGGCTTGATGACCTGGCGCGCCAGGCCTGCGGCGGTTTCCCGATCGCGTTTGAGGACCGTCGGCGGGATCAACCTGCCGCCGTTGAGCAGCGCAGCGACGACGCTGGCACCCTGCAGCGGTTGTACGGCAAATCCGTGACCGAAGGCCGCCGTTGCGCTGGCGATCCGGCTCCAGCGGGCCGGCAGCAGCGGTGCTGCGGCCTCCGGGATCTCGGTGGTCAGCCGTTCGAACAGTCCCATGCGCTTCAAGAATGCCTGGTGGCCCTCAAGCCCGACGTCCAGGGCCATCCGGGCGGTGCCGACATTGGAGGAGTGCAGGAATACCTCAGGCACCGTGAGAACGCGCCCCTGGCCACGATAGTCGCTGATCCGGGAGCGGCCGATGACCAGCGGCGTACGGGCATCGTAGCGGCCGTTGAGATTGGTGACCCCGGTATCGAAGGCCATGGCAAAGGTGATCGCCTTGACCACCGAGCCGAGTTCGTAGACGCCGCCTGTGACCTGGTTGATGCGGTTCGGCAGTTGCGCCTCGACGGGGTCGTTGGGATTGAAGTCGGGAAGCGACACCAGGGCCAGCACCTCGCCCGTCTCGATGTCCAGAACCAGTCCCGCCCCGCCGATCGCCTTGTAGTGTTCGATGGCCGCCGACAGTTCCACTTCGACCGCATGCTGGACCTTGGTGTCGATTGACAGCGCGGCCGGGAAGCTGGCACGACGGGCGGGATCGCCGAGCGAGGCGGTAAAAATCGCGCCCTGGTCATCAAGGTACTTCTCCACCCCGGCCAGGCCGCGCGAGTCCACATCGACGAAGCCAACGACATGGGCGGCCAGCCGCCGGTGCGGATAGACCCGGCGGCTCTCGCTGCGGAAACCGACCCCGGGGATGCCGAGATGGTGAATGGCCGCCTGCTGGGCGGGCGAGATGTGGCGCTTCAGCCACACGAAGGCGCGATCCTGGGTGAGACGCCGCCTGAGTTCGCGGGCATTGAGCTCCGGCATGGTGGCGGTGAGAAGCTCGATGGCCTCATCGACGTCGATTATCTTGCGCGGGTCGGCGAAGAGCGAAGCCATGCGGATGTCGCCAGCGAGCAGCACACCGTTGCGGTCGACAATGTCGGGGCGCGGCATCTGGTAGCCGGCAACGGCGCGCGCGGATGCGTCGTAAAACCATCCCGAAGCCAGCGACAGCTCGGCGAGCCTGCCGGAGATGACCACCAGGCACAGGGCAAAGCCGAGGGAGATGAGGCGGAGCCGGTTCTTGCCGCCCAGTCGTCCCGGCTCGGCGCCCGCGCTGGCGGACAGGGCGGAGTTTTGTCGGTTCATTGCAGCACCTTCAACAGCTCGGCCAGCGGGTCGTCCGGCGATTCGGCCGGGTTGGGTACGGGCCGGTTTGGCAACCGGCGGGCAAGCTCGGCTGGCGACAGGATCTGGGTCGGCGTCAGCGGGCCCTTGCCGGCATGCTCGCGCGCCAACCGCTCGAGCCGCTGGGGCCGGGCAAGAAAGCTCCACTCGGTCTCGAGAAGCCGGATCGTCTCGCGCTCCTCGGCGATCTGCTGGGCAAGCCCTGCCACGGCGCGTTCGCCCCCCCGCATGCGGTGCTCCAGCGAATAGAGCAGGAAGGCAAGCCCCAGCACCACGACGACCAGAATGACATTCAAGGTTTTGAGCATCTACGGCCCCCTGCCCTGGCCGGTTCGGCGGTACGCACCGCTGCCCGGAGCCTGGCCGAGCGGGCCCGCGGATTGTCGTGGCACTCCTGCAGCGTCGGCCTCAGCGCACCCTTGGTTAGCGGCGCAAAGCCGGGCGCCGGGCCGGGACTGGCCAGCGGAGCATGGCGCGACGGCCGCCCGGCCCGGCCAGTGCGCTCGGTCAGGAAGCGCTTGACGATGCGATCCTCGAGCGAATGAAACGACACCACGACGAGGCGCCCCCCCGGGTTGAGCAGCGATTCGGAGGCTTCCAGCGCACGCTCAAGTTCGCCCAACTCATCATTGACGTAAATGCGCAGAGCCTGGAACGTGCGGGTGGCGGGATGGATCATGTCGGGCCTCGGCCGTCCGATCACGCGCTCAAGCAGCGCCACGAGTTCGCCCGTGCGAGTGATGGGTCTGTCCTGGCGAACCTTCGCGATGGCCCGGGCGATGCCACGCGCCCGGCGCTCTTCGCCGAAGCCGGCGATGATGCGGGCAAGTTCTGATTCCGGCAGAGAGTTCACGATCTCGGCGGCGGTCGGGCCAATGCGGCTCATGCGCATGTCGAGCGGACCGTCGGCCATGAATGAAAAGCCGCGCTCAGGGTCGCCAAGCTGCATCGAGGAGACTCCGATATCGAGCACGATGCCGTCAACGCCATTGAGTCCGTGGCGACTGAGGAGCTCCGCCATGTGCGAGAATGGCCCTTCGATCAGCGTCAGCCGGCCGGGAAACTGGGAGGCCAGCGCGGCCCCGGCGCGGATCGCGTCGGCATCGCGGTCGATGGCATACACGTAGGCCTCGGCCTGCTCGAGGATCGCCTTGCTGTAGCCGCCGCCGCCAAACGTGCCGTCGACATAGATCGCGTCGTCGCGCGGCTCGAGCGCGGCCAGCACCTCGGCGAGCATCACCGGGCGGTGGCGAGGCGGGTCATGTGCGGCGGGGCGGGAGGGCATGTGACCGTTCTTCTGGGCGCCCGCGAGCGGGAGTCAATCCGGCTCAAACTTGCCCCATCGTGCTTAACAAACGGTTGTTGCGGCGACTTACATGGGGACAAAGTGCCTCGCCATCCCCTACCTGGGTTCGAGAAGGCGAAGCGAAAGAGTCGAATGCCAGCCGGCCTGTAAGCCGGGTTCTGTCCGCAAGGCTCAATAAGCCTCGCGGGATGACCATTCATCTGGGATGCGCGTTGCCTGCGCACCTCGTTGCGACCAACCCGGGCAGCGATCCGGAAAACCCGATCCGGGCCTTTCGGCCCTTGCCGCCCCTATTCGGTCTTGCTCCCGGTGGGGTTTGCCGTGCCGTCCCTGTTGCCAGGTCCGCGGTGCGCTCTTACCGCACCCTTTCACCCTTGCCCCGGGCGGACCCGGAGCGGTTTGCTTTCTGTGGCACTTTCCCTGGGGTCACCCCCGCCGGGCGTTACCCGGCACCGTGTCTCCGTGGAGCCCGGACTTTCCTCCGCCTCAAGCCCCTTTCGGGACCTGGCGACGGCGGCCATCCGGCCGGCTGGCTTTCGACCCTCCCTATATGGGCTCTTTCTATGGGTGGGTCCATAGGGCGCTGCCTACTGGCTTCCGCGCCGGCGCTCAGCCTCAGGCTCAAGCGCCGCCACCAGGCGGGCCAGCGTGACGCGGGTGGAGCGGTCGGCGCGGCCGTCGACGCGCTCAGGGCGGAAATGGCGCTGGAAGGCGGCGACCGCCGCCTCCGTCGCGGCATCGAAGCAGCGGTTGCGCGGCACGTCATAGCCGTAGGCGGCAAGTTCCTCCTGCACCGCCAGGACCGCATCGCCCTCATCGCCCGGCCCCAGGCCCGGATCGCCGAAGATCGGCTCAGGCTCCACCCAGTGCCCGATGCCGGCCTCGTGCAGGCGCCGCCAGTCAAATTTTTCGCCCGGATCGAGTTTGCGCCGCGGCGCAATATCGGAGTGGGCGAGCACCCGTTGCGGAGGAATCGGGTGGCGGGCGAGGATGTCGCGGGCCAGCGCAATCACCGCCGCCATCTGGCGGTCCGGGAAATCCGGATAGTCCGCTTCATGCCCACGGTTGTGGATCTCGATGCCGATGGAGTGCGAGTTGATGTCGGTCTCGCCGTGCCAGAACGACTGCCCGGCATGCCAGGCGCGTTTGTCCTCCTCCACTGACTGCACGATGCCTCCGCGCTCATCGACGAGATAGTGGCACGACACGCCTGAGTGCGGATTGCACAGCCACCGGCAGGCCGCTTCGGCGCTGGCCATGCCGGTGTAATGGAGGAGCAGGATGTCGGCCCGCTTGCCGTCGCGCCTCTCACCGATATTGGGCGAAGGCCGCCACTCGTGCGGCAGTCGGGTGCGGCTCAAAGCCGGCGCTCCTCGGCGATCTTTTTCCACGCCCCGTTGATGGCGGCCAGCCGCTCATTGGCGATCGCCACCATTTCGGGCGGCATGCCGGCGGCAATGTGGAGATCGGGATGGTTCTCGCGCACCAGCCGACGATAATGCCGCCGCACCTCCTCGTCGCTGAGGCAAGGATCGATACCGAGAATGGCGTACGGCTCGTTTTCGGCCGCGTACACGTGGCGCGCCATGATGCAGCGGAAACGGAGAGAAAGGCCGAAGATATCGGCAACCTCGCTCAGGAAGTTGATTTCGGCCTCATCGATGGCTCCGTCCGCCTTGGCAATGTGAAACAGGCTGTCGACCACGTCCTCCAGCACCTCGGGCCGACCGGCGAACAGGCGGGCAAGCTGGCGCGCATAGGCGTCGAAACCGGCCACGTCCTGCTTGGCCAGATTGAACACCCGGGCAACATTGCCAAGTTCCTCCGGCGCCACCTGGAACACCTGCCGGAAGGCGTCGACTTCGGCACCCGACACCCACCCGTCCACCTTGGCCATCTTGGCGCCAAGGGCGATTACCCCGATGGTGAAGGCGACCGATCGCTCGGGGTCAGCATCGTTGGGCGCCCCGCCGCCGAAGCGCGAAAGCACCGAAACGAGCGAGTCCCCCACCAGTTGGGCAGCGTCGGAAATGCGGGTCCAGATGGACATGGGGGCGAGATATAACGGATTTGGCTGCCGGCGCGAAGCGTCGCTGGCTTGGCGATTTCCCTTAGACGATTCCCGTCTGGCGCAGCTTGAGGTCGAGAACATGAGCGTCGAAGGGCTTCATCAGACATTCCGAGGCGCCCTCCCAGATGGCCCGGCCGATCTCGACGGGGTCGCCGGTGTCGCCCACCAGCAGCACAACGGGCACGCGTCTGCCGGCCTGGCGGCGCAACAGCCGCAGAAAGGCAACCGCATCCATGGTGCTCAGCCGCTGCGGCAGCAGCACGATGTCGGGCGCCCAGCGCCGGCACTGGTCGAGCGCTGCTTGGGCGGTGTCGCTGGCGTCGACCTCGAAGCCGTAGGCTGCAAGCAGGTCTTGGAGTCGGTGGCGGTCTTCGGGATTGGCTTCGACGATCAGGCACTGTGTCATGGCGCTATGGTCCTTACGCGCAACCGATCATCAAGCCCCCGGCCGGCAGTCGTGCGCGGGACGCAGTTAACAGGCCGTTAACAGCTATTCCACAGCTTGTTCTCGAACAATTTTTCATTCTGTTTCAAATGGTTAACTAGAGCATCAGGCTTCGCTCCCGGTGCCCGACAGGCGCCGCCGCAGTGGATAATTTCACGCGACTCAGCGACGAATTTTCCGCTGAATCGGCGCCGCAGGGCTGCTAGAACGGGCAGGCGCTCAACCGGGAGATCCGACATGGCAGGGCTTTGGTTCGAGGATTTCGAGGTCGGCAAGGTGCATGAGCACCCGATCACCCGCACGGTGACCGAGATGGACAATATGATGTTTTCCTGCCTGACCATGAACCCGCAGCCGCTGCACATCGACCGGCACTTCAGTGCCGGCACCGAGTGGGGTCAGCCACTGATGAATTCGCTGTTCACCCTCGGGCTGATGATCGGCATCTCGGTCAACGACTTGACCGTCGGCACCACGGTGGCCAATCTCGGCATGAGCGAGGTCAAGTTTCCGGCGCCCCTGTTCCAGGGCGACACGGTGCGGGTGGAGACCGAGGTCAAGGCCAAGCGGGAAAGCCGCTCGCGTCCCGACGCCGGGATCGTGGAGTTCGAGCACCGCGCGTATAAGCACGACGGCACCCTTGTCGCCCAGTGCATCCGCCAGGCCTTCATGCGCAAGCGCCCGTCCACCGGCAACTGACCATGCGCTCGCTCCTGTTCGTCCCTGCCGATTCGGAGCGCAAGATTTCCCGCGCGCTCGGCGCGGGCGCCGATGTGGTGATCCTCGATCTCGAAGACTCCGTTGCCGCGGCCAACAAGCCGGCGGCGCGGCGCCTGGCCGCTGAAGTGCTCGCCTCGCAGCGGCGCCGACAGCCCCTGATGATCGTGCGCCTCAATGCGCTCGGCTCCGGGCTCATGGAGGCCGACCTCGAAGCCGTCATGCCCGCCGGACCGGACGGTCTCATGCAACCCAAGACGCGCTGTGCCGAAGACGTCAAGGCACTGGCGGCTATGGCCGGCAGCGATGGGGCCGGTAGTGGCGGGCTGGCCATTATCGCTATTGCCACCGAGACGGCCGGGGCGCTGTTCGGCATCGAGAGCTATGGCGAGGCGGTTCCGCCGCTTGCCGGCCTCACCTGGGGGGCAGAGGACCTGTCGAGCGACCTCGGGGCGCAAGCCAGCCGCGACGATGCCGGGCGGCTGACCGATCCCTATCGGCTGGCCCGCACGCTATGCCTGATCGGTGCCCGCGCGGCCGGCGTGGAGCCCATTGACACGGTCTATGTGAATTATCGCGACGGCCAAGGGCTCGAAGCGGAATGCCGTGCGGCGGCGCGCGACGGGTTTACCGCCAAAATGGCCATTCATCCCGACCAGGTGGAGCCGATCAATCGCGCTTTCACGCCGCCGCCGGATGCCGTGGCCCGGGCCCGGCGCATCGTGGAAGCCTTCAAGGCGTCCGGTGACGGGGGCGTCGTCGGCCTCGACGGCGAGATGCTCGACCGGCCGCATCTGGTGCGCGCCGAACAGTTGTTGGTCCGGGCCGCGCGATACCAAGGGAGTTGAGCGATTGGAACAAGTCTGAGCCGGAGGCATCGTGCAGATACTTATCATCGTGGATGTGCAGAACGACTTTTGTCCCGGAGGCGCGCTGGCCGTTCCGGATGGCGATGCGGTGGTGGCGGAGATCAACAGGCTCATTGCCGAGTACCCCCACGTC
>CAYWVA010000037.1:12541-16740 GCA_964461545.1 uncultured Rhizobiaceae bacterium
GCCTCGCCTGAGCCATAGGCCACGTAGTGCGGTTGCTGGGCGAAGGCGTTGAAAAAGCTGTAGGGCGCGAGATTGGCGCGGCCGTCGGCGGCCAGCGACGAGATCCAGCCGATCGGCCGCGGCGCCACTATGGCCTTGAACGGGTCGTTGGGCAGCCCGTGATCGTTCTTGACGGCATTGTAGAACATGTTTGAGGCCCTCAAAGCTTCAGCGCGCCGCCGCCGGCGGGACGCGCCTCGAGCGACTGCAGCAGGCCGGGAAGATCGTCGATGCTGTCGATGACGTGATCACCGTGTGTCGCGAGTTGCCGGCGGGTGCCGTTGCCTGTCAGCACGCCGATCGCCAGCCCTGCCCCGGCGGCCCGGGCCATGATGAGGTCGTGCAGATTGTCGCCGACCACGGCCACCTCGCCGGGCTCGATGGACGCCGTGGCGCAGAACGACAAGACCATATCGGCCGCTGGCTTTGGCCTCATCACCGAGTCATAGCCAAGGATGGCGCTCAGCAGGTCGGCCACGCCCAGCCGCTCCATGGTGGCCAGCGCCGAGCGAGTGACATCGTTGGTGGCCACGCCGAGGCTGTAGCCCGATTGCCGCAGCCCGCCCAGCAGGCGCACAAGGTCGGTGACCGGGACAGCAGTATCGGGCGCTGTTTGAGCGCAGTAGTCGTCGACCCAGCGGGCGACCCCGTCGCGCTCCTTGTCGGGCGCGTCGGGGAGCCAGGCAGCCACCAGATCAAGCGTGTTGCCCGACGCCCAGATGGATCCCGGCATAAACTGGCCGTGGTGGTGATCGTAACCGGCCGCCGCCATGAGTTCGTCGGCGCGGCCCCGGTCGCCCTTGGCGAACTCCAGCGACAGTGCCCGCAGCACCGGCTCCCAGGTGGCGGGAAAGTCGATGAGCGTGCCGTCCTTGTCGAACAGGATGCCGCGGATCGTCATGCGCCGCCTCGCCAGCGCGTGAGCAGGCTCTCGGGATCGGGCCGCGGCCGGTCGGTGATGGGCTCGGCAGGTGTGCCGAGATAGATGAACCCGGCGATCTTTTCGTGGGGATCAAGGCCCATGGCAGCGAGAATCTTGGCATCATAGGCGCACCAGTCGGTGTTCCACTGGCAGCCGAGCCCCATGGCGGTAGCGGCCACCAGGATGTTCTGGCACAGCGCCCCGGCGGACAGCACCTGTTCCCATTCCGGAATCTTGACATGCGGAGCGGCGCGCGACACTACCGCCAGCACCGTCGGGGCGCGCATGAAGAAGCCGCGCGCCAGCGCCACCGTCGCCTCGCCATGGTCCGGGTGAAGCTCGCGCCAGCGGCCCGCCAGGACCTCGCCGAACTGGCCACGGGCTGCACCGTCGAACAGGATGAAGCGCCAAGGCGTCAGCTTGCCATGGTCTGGAACGCGCACGCCAATATGGAGGAGCTTGGCGAGCTGCTCAGGGGTGGGGCCGGGCTCGCCCATGGCCTTCACCGATGCCGAGCGGCGGGTTGCCAGCAGGCTGAGCGCATCGCTGCGATCGTTGAGCCGTTGCGGCGGCAGGCCATCGACGATGGTTTGGTTCATGAGAGGGGCCCTGTTTTCGGCCCCTGTGTGCTGGCCCGGCGGCTGGCAGATGTCAAGCACCGGCTGAACCAGGCTCACCCGATCGGAACGCGCCGGGAGACCGTCAGGGTGATGGTGTCGCTTAGCCCCGGGATCAGCAGCGAGAAGGGATATTGGATCAGCATGGTGCGAAACGCGATGCCGTTGGCCGTCTCGGTGCCGAAGGTGACCGCGAGAAGCTCCGGCTTCGGGCTGATGAAGGCTTCGCGGACCCTGACTGTCAGAGCGCCGTCGGTCACCGCAGGATTTGTCAGAATCATGCGCGCCGCGCGGTCCCCGGCAGAGGCCATCTCGTTGCGCACATGAAGGCCGCGGCCGAACTCGATCACCCCCAAGCACACAATGATGAGCACCCAGGCGATAATGGCGAACTCGATGGCAGCGGCGCCGCGATCGCACCGCGCAAGGCGTCTGAGCGATCCCATGGCCATTGCCTAGCGGACCTGAACCTGCATCTTCGGGCCGAGGGCGATCTTGGGAATGATCATGCCCTGGTAGTCTTTGGCACCCGAAAGATGGTAGTAAATGAAGGTCGACGTCGGCCCGGAGCAGGTGGTCGAGCAGGCGACGACCGTGCCTTTGGCTTCCGGGCAGGCGCAATCGCGATCGACCGTGAAAACAGGCGCGTCCGCCCCGGGGAAGTTCTTCGCCGCCGTCGTGTTCAGGACCGTGAGCACGCCGGGTTTGCCGGGATCTGCCATGGCGGCTTGGGCGCCGGCCCGCAGCACGTGATCGATGGTCATGCGCTCGTAGATCGCCAGTCCCAGATCGACCGTGGCAAGCAGGCCAAAGAACAGGATCGGTGCAAACAGGGCGAATTCGACCGCCGACACCCCGTCCTCGCCGCGGCGGAGTCTGCGCAACGGGGCGGAGAACCACTTCCCCGTCATGTTGTCGCCACAGGCTGGGCCGGCAGCCACCCAAGCGTGAGCATACGCAGCACAACGGCGAGCACGTCCTGGCGGCGAGCCTTGCGTCCGCTGCGGCCGGAAATGGCGCGGGCGATTTCGGCGAAGGCGCCACAGGCCGGCGACCTGGCGGAGACATTGGCGAGCATCTGGCCCTTATTGGCGGCGATGCCGAACAGCGCCGGGTCGAAGGCAATCGTCGCGATCGGCTCGAGCCGCAGCGCAGCGGCGAACTCGGCCGCCTTGATTTCCGGACGCTTGGCAACGCCCACTAAGTTCAGGACGAGCTTCGGCGGGGCATCGTTGGGACGCGCCTGGATCAGAAACTCGACCAGGCTCTTGGCATTCCTCAGATTGGCGAGATCCGGAGCGGCGACGATCACCACCTCGTCGGCAGTCACGAGCGTGCGCCGGGCCCAGCCTGTCCACAGATGCGGCACGTCGAGCACCACGGCAGAGGCATTGGCCCTGGCAATTTCCAGCATCCGCTCAAACGCGGTCTCGTCGAAGTCGTAGGACTTGCCAAGGGCCGCCGGAGCGGTCAGCAAGCTCAAATGTTCGTCGCACTTGACGAGAAGCCGATCGAGCAGCAGGTCGTCCAGCCGGTCGCTGTCGTTGACAGCCTCGGCGATGCCCTGGTCGGCGTCGATGTTGAAATCGAGACCAGCGGTGCCGAACGGCAAGTCCATGTCGGCGAGAACGACCTGCGATTTGAGGTCGCGGGCCAGCGTCCAGGCGACGTTGTGAGCCACCGTTGACGCGCCGACGCCGCCCTTGGCGCCGATGAATGCGTATGACTTGCCGAGCTTCTTCGTGCCGCCGTCGCGGTAGATCCGGCCGATCGCCGAGATGATGGAAAGGCCATCGACCGGGCCCACGAGATAATCGCTGATGCCGCGATCGAGAAGCTCACGGTAGAGCAGCACGTCGTTGGAGGCACCGATCACCATGACCTTTGTTTCGGGATCGCACACCTCGGCAAGGATCTCGACTTCGCTCAGCAGGTCTTCGCTGGAGGCCCGGGTTTCCAGGACCAGGAGATCGGGCGAAGCGGAGCCGCGATAGAGCTCGACTGCCCGGGGGATGCCGCCAATCTGGACATCGACGTGGGCGCGTGCCATGCGCCGGTCGACGGCGGCCGCGGCGATGGTGTCGGCCGCTGCTTGCGTCTCGCAGAAGGCGACGATGGTGATGCGCGGCACATTGGAGCTGTCGAGAACGTCAGACTCAGCGCCGCGAACGCCGGTGATGTCCTGGGTAATCTTGTTCATTGCACAGACCCTTCAGTGTTGATCCTTTCGCTCTGGCCGGCTCGCACGATTCGTACCGCCCCGACAATCTGGCGCGCCGGCGCGGGCGCTTCGTCAAGGCGCGCAAGCGCTGGCGCTTCGGTGTTGTCAGCAGTCGACCGGAGCGCCAGCGACAGCGCCCCGGAGGACCCCGCGGCGGCGATGACTTCAACCTGCGCCGGGTCAAGCTCCAGGGTGGCCGTCTTGCCTACGGCGGTTGCATCGTCCCCGCCGTCCTCGGACCTCTGGTCGATTGCCAGCACCCGAATGCTGGTCAGGATCGTGCGGCTGAGTCCGGCTTCGTTATTCTGGCTGAAGGTATGGATGACGTCGACGCGGTCATTGGGCAGGATAAAGCCGCCAGCTGCGGTCTCCGCCGATACCCGCACCGCGACCGCGCGCT
>CAYWVA010000038.1:0-16532 GCA_964461545.1 uncultured Rhizobiaceae bacterium
TGCCGCCGGCGAGCTGGCCCACGGCCTGCATTTTCTGGCTCTGCACCAGCTGCACTTCGAGGCTCGAATGCTTGGTAGTGTCGAGGGCAAACACGAAGATGCCGGGCGCGCTGCCGCCGGGCGGGTCGAGGCGGTGCACGGAAAGTTGCCCGGTGTGCTGGCTGGGGCCGGCAAAATTGACGTCGAGCGGTTCGGGCTGCTCGCCTCTAACGGCCCGGCTCACCGCCTCGCTCAACCCCGGGCGGTCGGCCTCAGCCACCAGCTCGACGATGGCGGCGCCGCGCACCTTGCCCTCCGACAGCGCCACGAATGCGCCATTGGCGTTGACCACCACCCCGGCCTCATCGAGAAGCGCCATGCCGGCCGGAGCCTGGTTGAAAAGGCGCTGGAACTGCTCGAAGCCGAGAGCATCGGGAGTGCGGGCGCCATTGAGTCGCCGGTCGAGAACCAGCGAGCGCGACGGTTGCGGGCTGCCGTCCGGCCCGCAGTCGGCGCGGTGGATGATGCGAACCGGAATGGTCCCGGCTTCGGCGGTCCTGAGATCGAGGTCGAAGATCTCGGTGCGCACGGCTCCGGCGCGCGCAGCGATGCTGGTCACCAGCTGGGCGTCGGTCGGGCTCAAGATGTCGACGAGCCGCAGCGTACCGCCCGTGGTACGGGCCAGGTCGAGGCCAAGCCACTCGGCAAGAGTGGCGTTGAGGTAGGCGATCTCTCCTTCGGCGCTGGTGGAGAAGAACCCGGCCGGCGCCCGATCGAGATAGCTGATGATGAATTGCAGCTTGGCGAAGGCGGCTTCCTGGCGCTCGCGATCGGCGGTGACGTCGCTGTGGCGCCACAGGGTGTAGCGCTGCCCGAGTCCGGTTTCGACCTGGCACACCGATACCATGACCCACACCGGCCGGTCGGGCCGGGCGCCTGCAGCGCCCGATCCCGGGTTGAGGCGGAACTCCTCGGCCGCCGGCCGGCCGTCGCGGGCCGCTTGGGCCAGCCGGTACACGCGCTCGGCGATGTCGGGATAGCCGGCATAGACGTTCTCCAGGCCGACCAGGCGGCCGTGGGCGCGGGCCAGCACCCTGTAGGGTGCATTGGCATAGATCACCCGTCCGCTTCGGTCGGTGATGACGCAGGCATCGCCCACCGAATCGATGATGGCATCGAAGAAGGCCCGCTGGCTGGGCAGCCGGCCGACATGCACAAACCCGACCAGTGCGGCAAAAAGGGTGCCAAGACCGATAAAGCTGAGGCCGGCGAGGACCAGGACGACCCAAGCCGGCTCGCTGGCGCCGATACCATAGGCGAACAGACCCGCCGCCGCGGCGAGCACCAATGCCAGCGCCAACGCCACCCACATGCGAAGGTCACGCTTGGGCGCAGCCGGCGGGGCGTCGGTGTGCGTGTGTGCCATGCGTGTCGCCCGTTCCGCCGCCGGAGCCACCCGAATCACTGGCAGTATAAGTGATTTGCCCCGGCGCATGCGGCAACCATATACTGCTGTGGCGCCATCCGGCTCTCGAATTCGGCCATTTTTTGCCCAGATTGGCCCGCAAGGTCTATATGAGGATGCTGGCGCCCACCTGGGCAGCCATTCGGGAGGGCGACCCATGGACCTTATCGAACAATACATTCCCCCCCAGGAGTATCTGATCGTCGCTGCGGTGGTGTTGGCGGGACTGTTCATCCTCACGCTGGTGTTCCGGGCACTGGCCGGGCGGAGAAGCGGCGCGGAGTCTTCGCGCCTCGGCATCAGCGAGTATCTTGAAGTCGACAAGCAGCGCCGGCTGGTGCTGGTGCGGCGCGACGACGTGGAGCACCTTGTGCTCATCGGCGGCGGTCACGACATCGTCATCGAGGCGGTGATCCGGCCCGGGGTGCAGCGGCGCGAGGATTTTCCAGCGGGGCCGCGGGTCATTCCCGGCGATCGCTTGCAGCCAGAGCGGGAGCGCCCACTGGCGGGCCACCGGTCAGACGGGGCAGTCCGCCCGGTGCCGATCAGGACCGCCCCGCGGCAGGCGGCGGTATTGGGCGATCAGGCGCCGGCCCCGGCGGCTGTGGCGGAACCGTCGCGGGCCGAGCCCCGATTGGAGCCGGCCACGGCGGAAGACAAGAGCCGCGAGGCGTAAATCGCCACACCGGTCGGCCCCCTGGGCACTGGTTCGGCTTCGATGGCGAAGTTGGCTAGTCGGCAGCAGCCGCCTTGCGGTCCTGAAGCTGCTCAGTCGTCGCGATACACCCGCTCACGCCGTTCGTGGCGCTCCTGGGCCTCGATGGACAGCGTCGCAATGGGCCGCGCATCGAGACGGCGTAAACTGATCGGTTCCCCGGTCTCCTCGCAGTATCCGTAAGTGCCCTCCTCCAGGCGCACCAGTGCGGCATCGATCTTGGCGATCAGCTTGCGCTGGCGGTCGCGGGTGCGCAACTCAAGCGACCGGTCGGTTTCGCTCGAGGCTCGGTCGGCGAGGTCGGCAAGCGCGTTGTTCTCGTCCTGAAGGTTCTGCAGCGTTTCGCGGCTCTCCTTCAAAATCTCCTCCTTCCATGCGAGGAGCTTGCGGCGGAAGTACGCCTTCTGCCTGTCGTTCATGAACGGCTCGTTCTCCGACGGAAGGTACTGATAGTCCGGCGCATGGTACTCGCATTCCGTTTCGGTGGACACGCTTGGAACTCCCCAGGGACTGACAGCCTTTTAGTTGGCGCCTATATATCGAGGCTTGGTCAACTCGACAATAGGTCCTTTGCCGGCCACGAGATTTTGCTTCCCCCAGAGGACAATCCCTGGTGTTTCAAGCCGTTTGCGCCGTCATGCCGGATGGCGCTGGCGTAAAGCGTCGGCCCTGGCACCCAGTCGGGCTGGCATGCAATGCCCGAATCGCGGCCGCGGGGGAGGTTCGTTGCACTCTCAGTCTTGCTCTTGAAGTGACAAGTTGCAGGTGCAGTGGGACTTGGTTAACGGCGGCGGCGCAATTGCAAGGCCAGCTGAAAGAGGAAAGTGCCACCCGGGGTGGTACGGTCGCGCTGGTCAGACGAGGAGACTACCAATGCTGCGCCGCTCCAGTCGGCGAAATCGCCGCTCGTCATCGCCGTGCACTTGCCTGCTAGAAGCGTTCCGGACGTTTCCTGCCGACGCTGAACTCGGCCAAGGCTGCGACTCGGCGGACTGTCCTGTCAGGGCCGTCGACCGCATCACGCTGCACCACTTTCTGGAGGCAATTGGGCGGCCGGACAGCTCTGAGAGCATGGCGGTCAAGGATCGCGCGCTGCCCATCATTCGGGCCATTGCCAGGCGCTTCAGGCGGTGTTGACAACCGACGTCAGAGGCCGGTGGCAGCGGCGGGCGCCAGCTGGGCAAACCCGCCATGGGCGATGGCGTCAGCGACGCCGTCGAGCTCGGCTCCCAGCGGCCGGTCATGCTCCAGCGGCGGCGAGATCGAGCGGACGTGGGCCAACACGGCGGCAAGCGCCGGGCCGAGCTGCGCCGCGGTGCCGCGCAAGTCTACGGCTTGGGCGGCAACCAGCAGCTCGACGGCGCACATCCGCTCCAGACTTTCGGCCACGGCGGCGAGGTTGAGCGCTGCCTGCAGCGACTGGGTCATGGCATCTTCCACGCCGTCGGCGTTGGCGCTCGGCCATATGGCTGTCGGCGCGGCCTGCGATGTCATGGCGGCGAGCAGGCTTTCGGCCACCTTGAGCAGGGGCGCAAAGCCGTTGGGGCTGGCGCTGCCGGGCGACAGAAACAATTCCAGGCCGCTGAACCTGTCCGACAGAAGGCGGGCGATCCTTGCCGTCTGCAGGGTTGCAACCATGCACTGGGCGCGGCACACTGCTTCGAGCCCGATGGTCAGGTGCGGGGTAAAGAAGTTGCCGCTCGACACCACTTCGTTGCTCGCCACCAGCACGACCGGATTGTCTGGGGCGCCGTTGATCTGCACCGAGACGATGCGCTCGAGCGCCTCATGGGTGAAGCGGACCGCGCCGTGCACCTGGACTGCGTTTCTGAACGACAGCGGATCCTGCAGACGTCGCGCCGCGCCCTGATCCAGCAGCGGCGAACCGCTGAGCCAGCCCCTCAGGCTTGCCCCGCTTGCGTCCTCGCCGGGCTGAGGCCGCAGAGCCAGAACATCCTGTCTCAGCACCGAGACATTGGCGCGGAAGGCTTCGAACGACAGGGCTGCTGCCATTTCCACAGCGTTGAGGGCGCGGCGCGACTGGATCAGGCCCAGGGCTGCCGCAGCGGCAGAAAACGCGTCATGGCTGCACAGCGCCAGGCCGTCCCGCGGCCCGAGCTTGAGGGGTTTCAGTCCCGCCAGGGCCAGGCAGTCGGCCGCCGGCATGACTTCACCGCTGCCATCCGTCATGCGGCCCTCCCCGCACAGGGCAAGCCCCATGGTGGCACCGAGAAGGAGATCGCTGGCGCCGATCGAGCCGATTTGTCCGACCACTGGCGTGACGCCGGCATTCACTGCCGCGGCAAGGCCGATGGCGATGTCGGGCGAGGCGCCAGCTGCCCCCGAAAGTAGCGTATTGAGGCGCACAATCATGGCGGCACGGACGGTCTCGGGCGCCAGTCCGGGCCCCAAGGCGTGGGCGCGTCCGCGCAGCGTTTGCAGCGAGAAGTCCGACAGTTCCGACTGCGACAGTGCCTGGCTTGCGCGACTGCCAAGCCCGGTGGTGACGCCGTAGATGGGCAGGCGCCTGGCGACGGCGTGGTCAATGACGCGGCGCGCCGCCGCCATTCGCTCGAGGCCGGCGGGGGCAATCGAAACCTGGCCCTGGGGCCCGGCTGCTGCCATCAGATTGTGGGCATCAAGCGTGGCTCCGTCGAGGAGGAGTGGGGAGGCGGCTTGCGTCATGATATGTTCTTCAACGTCGCCACACGGCTGTTGCTGCGACGGCCCTTTTGTTATCGTTCGTCGGGCAGCCTTGCACCGTCACCCGCGAAGTCAAGAGCCTTACATGTCTGAGTAGAACAAGGATGCACCGATCGATGCGGCCCATCTATATCACCTATCTCGACCGGCTCGATATCGAGGCGGTCGGTCTCGCCGACGATGAAATCCTGTCTGCCATCGAAACAAGCCTTGCCATGCAGGGCAGGGGAGAAACGGCGATAGAGCCGCGCGTCCACCTCGAACCGAAGGCCGGCGTCAACGGTCATTTCAATGTTCTGCGCGGCTGGATCGGCGGTGACATCGACCGGGCGGGAGTGAAGATTGTCGGCGACTTCGTAGATAACTACAAACAGGGGCTGCCGTCGGAGTTCGGCATTCTGAATCTGTTCGACCCGCGCACCGGCATGCCAACCGCCATCATGGATGCAAGCGGCATCACCGATATGCGCACCGGGGCCGTAACGGCAATCGGTGCGAAACATCTGGCGCCTGGCGACTCCAAGGTCCTTGGCCACGTCGGCGCCCGCGGCACGGCGTACTGGAACGTGAGGCTGCTCGACAGGCTATTTGATTTCGACACCATCCGTGTCCATTCCCGCCGGACGGAAAGTCGCAATGGCTTTGCTGAGCGCCTCAGCCGCGCCCTCGGCAAGACCGTGATTGCGGTGGACGACTGGCGCGGTTGCGTAGAGGGCGCCGACATCGTGGTCGAGGCATCGCGCCTTGTTGCGCCCGAGCCCCTGCTCAAGACCGAGTGGATCAAGCCCGGCGCGCTGGTCATCCCCTATGGCACTATGAGCGCAGTGGAGCTGTCGCTGACCGACATCATGTCGAAGGTGGTGGTCGACGACTGGGGCCAGTGCAAAGGCGGCAAGTTCGGCGCACTGCGCGCCCATGTCGAGGCGGGCAAGCTCAGCGAAGCCACGCTTTATGGCGAGCTTGGCCAGATTGTCGCCGGACAGAAGGCGGGGCGCCAGAGCGACGATGAAACCATCCTGTTCTGGCACCGCGGCCTGTCGCTGTCCGACATTGCGCTCGGGGCGGCCATCCTCACCAAGGCGGCGGCGATGGAGGTCGGTCACCGGCTGCGTTATGCCTGAAGCGGCCTTGCCCCGCTTCAGCGCCCGCACATCGATCGGACAGGAATGCAGGATGGGGTGCTACGCCGAGTAGTATTTGCCCTGGCGACTGTTTACCCTGGCGGACTTCTTGAGCGCCGAAAGGGCGTTTGAGACCGACTGTTCGGCCGACCTGTTGCCTTTAACGCCCATGGTGGCGAGAATCTCTCCACGGGAAAGTCCGTCCGGGTGCTGCTGAATGCAGTCAAGGACGGCTTGGCGCTTGGCGCCCCGGCGACCTGACGCACGGCGCACTGCCCTCTTGGGCGCCTGCTTGGGGGCGCGTATGGCTTTGTCCCCCTTGGCTTGGCGGTAGGCATCGAGTGCGGCGAGCTCTCGTTCGATCGAGGCGAGGTCCTTGTCGATCGCTGCCCGGTTCGCCACCGCGTCCTTGCGCGCCTTGTCGAGCCGTGCGCGCTCGTTCTTGATGAAAGTTGCAAACGTCGCCTGTCGTGCCATCATCGCCCCCTATTAAGGTGAGGTATCCCTGTATAGGTGACGTTTAACCTTAGCAAGACGCCAAATGCAAAAAACCGGGAATGATCGCGGGGAGCAATGACGACAATCGCATGGTAGTAGTTCAATGGCCGGGCCGGCAGCTTTCACGCCTGGGAAGCGCGTTCACCGATGAAGCGACAAGTTGGTTCCGCTGCCGATCTCGCGAAGCTCCAGGTTGCTGATCAACTCCGCTCTCAGGGTCTCGGCGGCCTGCATGGCCGATGTATCCTGCCTGATTGTACTCACATTCGCCCCGAAACCGACGATGCCGCCGAAGATGGCTGCGGTTGCCGCCACAACGACCAGGGGCTGGACGCTGATGGCGCCCAACACCAATGCCGATGCCAAAACTCCCCCCGCAGCGATGGACAGCTTCGAGATCACGATAACCTTGCGGGACCTCTCCAAGGAAGTGGATAGCTCCTCGATCCGCCGCTCAAGGCGCAAGATCTGGTCACGCAACTCGCTTTGCTCCATGGCCGGCAGGAACTCCTCGCACGCGGTCGTCGAAGCACTTTCAACGGGCGGCACTACGATGGAACACCCGGCGCCCCAAGCTTCTCAGCGAGCGTATTCGGACCCGAGTTGGGGTTTGAAGTCCGGCTGCGGGATCGTCGGAGCGGGGGAAGCCGCCTGAGGTGTCGGCCCGAGATTGGCCTTGGGTGGCGCGCGCAACGGATTGATCACCGCGCCGTAACTGGCTGCGGTAGGTCGGCGCTGCGGCTTAACCCGCGGCACAGGAACCGGATCAATGAGCCCGTGATTGGCACTTGGCGGGGTTGGCTGGGCATTGCCGTCGTTCGGCAAGGGGGTAATGGGCGGCAAGGCGGTCATCGTTTCCAATCGGGCTGCGGCAGGCGGCGGCTCACCGAATGGCTCTGCCAGGCCCTCGTTGGCCTCGCGTCCGCCATCAACCCCAGCCTCGCTCTTGTGCCGCATGGCAAGCTCGCGCTCCTTGCGGTCCAGCACCGGTTCGCCGCCGGACAGCTGCTCGCGCCGCAGCTTCTCGCGCTGCTGCTGCTCTTCGCGCCGCGTCTGCTCGCGCCGCATCAGCTCGCGCTGGAAGTTCTCTTCCTCCTCGATCAGCTCCTGCTCCTGACGCTGCAGCTCCTCCAGCTGCTCGACGCTGTCCAGCAGCATCTTCATGGAAAGATGCGACCTGAGGCCCTGGACATCAGTGGAGAGCTCCAGTTCTCGAGGGCGACCCGCATAGGCAAGTTGAAATGTTGGAACGTCTTTGGGTTCGGCCAGCGCGAGGGTGAAGCTCAAGTCGATCTCGCCGCTGGCTGCCTCCAACAGCAACCGGGCCTCGCCGGAGATCCCCTGGCCGAGAATGGCGAGCGGCTTGGTGGTAAGCACGCCTTCGGCGAACTTCAGGGTGCCGCTGCCACCAACGAAAGCCAAGTCGCCACGGCGCAGCGAGCCGGTAAACAGGCTGTCGATCTCGGCCGGCTGCTTGGCGGCGGCCAGGTCGTGCGCGAAGCTTTGCGGGTCGACGTGCTTGAGCACACCGCGCGGCAGCTCGTAGCTGCCGTCGGCCTGCAATGCGGCGATCACGCCGGCAGGGCTGCGCCCGCCGCCCGTAAAGCCGAGTTTGACCTGACCGTCGGCGTCGATCACCAGGCTGCCGTCACGGGCCTGGAGCAGGCCCCCAAGAGCGACCGGACCTTCCACGGCTCCGTCCAGGACGACGCCGCGGCCGTCAAGTTGCACGCTGAGCCAGCCCGTTGCCGGCTCACCGCCAGGCCCGATGCCGCGGCCTCTCAAGGTAAGATCGTCGCGGCCGAGTCGGAGATCGAGCTCGGAGGAGGTGAGAGCGATCTGGGGCAGCATCTGCAGGCGATCGGCCGCGATAGTGAGCTCGGCTTCCAGGCCCGGAAGCGAGGTCGCGAAATGACTGGACAGGTCATGAGGGGTGCCGTCGCGCGGCAACAACACAGTGCCCAGCAGCCATGGCAACGACAGTTTACCGGTCGCAATCTGTCCGGAGACGCGCCGCACCGGCTCGAACATGACGTTGAGATCGCCGCTGAAAGCGGCCCCGCCGGCAGTGCCGCTCAAGCCGGACAGCTGCAAGCCCCCGGCATCGTAGCGGATCTCGCTCTCGGCGGAGATCACCTGGGCCAGCGGGCTCAAGCTGTCGGCTGGCACGCCCACGATCGTCAGCAGCCCGGCAGCCTCTTGCGCGAGCACGGCAGCGCGGCCCTCCGCCTCAAGCGTCGTGGCCGCCTTGCGGATCGTGCCGGCGAACTGGCCATGCGCTCCGAACAGCCCCGCCGACACAGAGGTCGCTAGGCCGCGGCTGAGCGAGCCGGACAGAGAGCCGGTGAGCCTCGTCGGCTTGTCAACATCAAGCGGCAGTTGAAGGCCGGTGATCGCCGCCACGAGGGTGCTCGATCGGGCCTCCATCTCGCCCACCAGCTCGATCTCTCCCTGCTGCCACCTGGCGTGATCGCCGTGGAACCGGCCCTCGACAGAGGCGCTGGCTCCACCGGCAGTGCCGTTGAGCACCATCGCAGCAGTGGTGATGCGCTCTTCGGCACTGGCCTCGGCGATGAGGCGCACATCGAGCGGTCCGAGCGCCTTGACCCAGGCGGGCTCTGCGTCGCCTTCCGGGCCGAACACGCCCAACAGCCGCAACAGGCCGCGTGGATCTTGCGCGTCGATGAGGGCATTCATCGATCCCGACACGCCTTCGCCGGGGAAACGAAGCAGGCCGGCGACTTCCATGCGCGCCGCTCCCACCCGGCCGATCTCAACGGTGCGCATCTCGACCCCGTTCTCGCTGGCGCCGAGATCGATGGTGACATCTTGCGCCTCCACGCCATGGAAGCGCAGTTGGCCTGCCTGGGCGGTGAACTCGAAATCACCCAGCGTCATGGCTTGGCCGATGACATCGATTAGCGTCATGGCCAGGCCGGACTCGCCGGCCTGCTCGCCAAGGCCGCGCGGTAGGTAGCGGTCGAGATCGACGCGGTCGGCGTGGAGGCGCACGGCCAATCCCGGTTGTGGCTGGCGCTGGAATCCCAGGCTGCCGGTGATAGTGGCGTCATCGAACGTCGTGCGGACGCTGCTCAGCCGCAGTGTCCGCGGCGTCAAGTCGAGCTTGGACTCGAGCACCAATCGGCCGCGTGCGCCGCTCCACACCCGCTCGATGGCGCTTCGCTGCTCAGGGAGCGCCCACACCACAAAGTCCCTCAAGCTCACCGAATCGAAACTGAGGTCGCCGCTCATCAGCGGCTCGCCCTCGCCGGGCACGATGACGCCGCTGAACCGGGTGCGCGTCTGTCCCGGCATGGCCGTGGTGAACTCCTCGATGCGCAACCGCTCCGGGCCGAGCTCGAACTTGAGCCGGCTAGCATCGAGCGTCTCTCCGCCGACGAACACGCTGCTCGCCGCCACATCAGCATGGAGTTCGAGCCCTTCCGGCACGGCGCTCATCAGGTGCCCGAGGCCTTCAAATGCGGCCCCGGACCGCACCAGCTCGCGGCCCCGCGGGCCGGCGATATAGTCAAGGTCGAGGCGGGCGACCGACAGCGCGGTCCTGACCACGACGCGCGAGCCGAGTTCGATCGTTGCCGCGCCGGTGATGAAGTTGCCGGGGTCGGAGGTGAATGCCGGAGAGGCTTCGATGTTGCTCAGAGCCACGGTGTCGTAGTCGGCCTCGATGTCGGCCTTGACGTTGAATGGGCGAAAGCCGGTCTCGGCATCGCCTTTGCCACCGGCCGGCAGCGTCGGCGAGATCTTGAGGGCGCCCTTGACGCTCTTGCCTTCGCGCCGTGCCACCTCGCCGTCGAAGCTGTAGACCATGCCGGCGCCACCCACCGGGGCGACGCGCAGGCCAACCCTGGCTGCCTCGCCCGGCTTCAGCTTGCCGGTCGTGACGGTGATCTCGAGCGGCGATCCGCCGTGGTTTGCGGTGGCACGCATCCGCCATGGGCCGCTCAAGGCAGGAGCCGACAGGGTACCGGTGAACTTGTCAAGGCGGGCGACCTCGCCGCGGCGATGGTCGGCTGCGAAGACCGTGCCGTTGGAGATCGACACCTCCGATACCGCCACCCGATCGGGGTCAAACATCGCCGCCAGACTGCGCTCCGGCTCGATGGACCAGTTTGCCACACCGCTGGCCAGCCGCTCAAACGCGAACACTGGTCCGTCCAAGGCGATCGAATCGACTTCGATCTGGCCCGAGATCAGGGGCGCCAGAGACATGCCCATTTCGATGCGCTTGGCCTCCATGAGGTTGGCCATACGCGTGCCGTGGGCGTTGTTGGCGATCTTGACCTGGTGGAGGACCAGCACCGGCCACGGGAACAGCCGGGCCTCGATCGGGCCAACGATGGTGACATCGCGTCCGGTCAGCTTGCGTCCATAGTCCTCGAATTGGGCCCGATAGGAGTTCCAGTCGACCAACAGCGGCGCAACCAGGGCGGCCGCCGCGATCACGATGAGCACGAACCCAAGATATAAAAGCGGTGATCTCCAAGCGCTCATGGTCAGGCGCGAAACCCGTCTTCCTGTTCGTTCGGTTGCCGTTGGCCCCCTACGGTGCCACCATCTTGCCCGGGTTCATGATGTTGTCGGGGTCAAGCGCCCGCTTGACCGCCCGCATGACGCCGAGCGCCGCACCATGCTCACGCTCGAGAAACTTCATCTTTCCGCGTCCGATCCCGTGCTCTCCGGTCGAGGTACCGCCCACGGCCAGTGCCCGGATCACCAGCCGGTCGAGAAACGCTTCGACTTGTGCCACCTCGGCCGAATCGCTACGGTCGCAGAATAGCACAACATGGAAGTTGCCGTCGCCGACATGGCCGACGATGGGCCCGAACAGGCCCGCTTCGGCGAGATCGCGCTGGGTCTCGGCCACACACTCCGCAAGCCTGGAGATCGGCACACACACGTCGGTGGCCAGCCCCTCCTTGCCGGGCACCAGCGCCTTGGCCGCCCAGAAAGCGTCGTGACGTGCCTGCCACAGCCGGTTGCGGTCCTCCTCGTGGGTCGCCCGGTCGAACGGCCCGCCGCCTTCCTCCGCGGCGATGGCGCCGAAAAGCTCCGACTGCTCGGCGGTGCCCGCAGCACTGCCGTGGAACTCGACGAACAATGTGTGCGCCTCCCTCAGGTTGAGGCCCGAGTAGGCATTGAAGGCGCGGATATGGACGTCGTCAACCAGTTCGATGCGGGCCACCGGGATGCCACACTGGATCGTTGCAATGACTGTCCGGCAGGCCGCATCGACGGACGGGAACGGGCAGGCTCCGGCCATGATCGATTCGGGGATGCCGTACAGCTTCAGACCGATCTCGGTGATGACGCCAAGCGTGCCTTCAGAGCCCACCAGCAGCCGGGTCAAATCATAGCCGGCCGACGACTTCTTGGCCCGCCCGCCGGTGCGGATGACCTCGCCGTTGGCCATCACTGCGGTGAGGCCGAGCACGTTTTCGCGCATGGTGCCGTAGCGCACCGCGTTGGTGCCCGAGGCCCGCGTCGCGGTCATACCGCCGAGGCTTGCGTCGGCTCCCGGGTCGATGGGGAAGAACAGTCCGGTGTCGCGCAGGTGCTGGTTGAGCTGCTTGCGCGTCACTCCGGGCTCGACCCGGCAGTCGAGATCCTGCGCATTGACCTCCAGGATGGCGTTCATCTGCGACAGATCGATGGAGATGCCGCCATAGGGGGCGCTGATATGGCCCTCAAGCGAAGTGCCGGTTCCGTAGGCGATGACCGGCACGCAGTGGCGGGCGCAAATTGAAACGATGGCCTGGACTTCGGCCGTGGAGTTGGCGAATGCCACCGCATCAGGCGGCGCGCCGGGGTTCCATGTCAGATCCTTGCCGTGCTGCTCGCGTACCGCCGGCGAGGTCGAGAGCCGGTCACCGAGCAGGCTGGCGATCTGCTCGATCGCATCCGCCACGGCCGTCCCTTGCGTCCTTGGCTGACCAACTGCCATGCATCCCTCATCGTCGCCCCGTCACCTCCTGGCGACGCATTTGCGGCTTTGCTAAGAACCCCACAATAGCGGAGCCGGGCTGCCGGCGCACGTTATTCTTGGGGAGCATTCAGGGGAGTAGTCATGTCGCAATACGGAGCGCCGTTCATTGGCACCATCAAGACCGTCGAGCCCGATTGGATCGATTACAACGGTCACCTCAATATGGCCTATTATAGCGTGCTCTTCGACCGTACCGCAGACGAGGCCTTTGCTCTCGTCGGTCTCGGCCCCGACTACATCCAGACCCACAATGCGTCTTACTTCACCCTTGAGGCGCATCTGACCTATGTGCGCGAGCTTACCGTCGGCGATCCGGTTAAGGTCACCCTCCAGCTCCTCGACTACGACGCCAAGCGCATCCATTTCGTCCAGGAGATGTTCCACGCCGAGGCCAACTGGCTTGCCGCCACCATGGAAGCCATGTGCATGCATGTCGACATGACGGCCAAGCGATCGGCGCCGTTCCCGCCCGACATGGTGGAGCGCATTGCCGCCATGCACGCCGCCCACAAGTCGCAGCCCGTACCGCCCCAGGTCGGCAGCCGCATCGGCATCCGGCGGCGCGACTGACGGGGGCGCTTGCCCAGGAGGGGCTTGCGCTATGCAGCCTCCGCCGCGCTCCTCCTCCGGCGATTGGCGAGAGCCGCATGGGTCTCGAAGTCGTGTTTCACGTCGACGTCAGGAAAGCTGTCGCTGTTTTGCACGATGTAATCTTTTTCCAGAACATCGATCTTGATGACCGCGCTCTTGTTAATGAGCAGCATGCCTTCCTTGGTGCTGACAGGAAAAAACGGCCGTTGGTCGCATAGCATATCGATGACCCTCTGTTCCTGGCGCACGAAGAGGACGCCGAGCACGGAATTTTCCTTTAGCAGCGAGATGCGCACCGGAATCTTGTATTTCGGTATGTGATCCATTGATTATTTGTATTCTGCTCATATGGCGTTGAAGGGCCGTCAGACTATTGCAGTAGAGAGTCACATAGGGCTCGATCACCCCATTGTACAATCGGCCGGACGGCATAGGCCGCTTGTTCTGCCAGGCGCTCAGGCAGAGTCGTGCTTGTCGTCGAACACCGGTCGGGCCTTTGTGCCGGGCACCCGGCGGCGCACGTAGAGCCCGAACGCCATCACCGCCCCGCACAGCACAAACGGCAGGCTGGCATGCACCAGGGGCAGCGTCTCGGCCAGCCAGGCCCCGGCGATCGGGTCATGGACGGCAAGCTCTCCGGCGATCCAGCCCAACAGCCCGCTGCCGGCCACGACGAGCAGGGGAAAGCGGTCGAGCAACCATAGCATCAAGGCGCTGCCGGCGACGATCAGGGGAATGCTGATGGCGACGCCGATGACCAGCAGCTCGACTGCACCCCTCGCCGCGGCGGCTATCGCCAGCACGTTGTCGAGGCTCATCACCGCATCGGCGACCATGATGATGCGCACCGCCGACCACAGGCTGGTGGCAGGCGGTGGCTGGTGGACTGCAGGGATGGCGGTGTGCTCTTCCGGCATCACCAGCTTGACGGCGATCCACATCAGCAGCAGCGATCCGGCGAATTTCAGCAGCGGCACCTCGAGCAGATAGACGATGCCGACGGCGAAGACGATGCGCAGCGCAATGGCCGCGCCGGCCCCCAAAATGATGCCCCATTTGCGCTGCCCTGGCGGCAGCGACCGGCAGGCCAGCGCGATCACCAACGCGTTGTCGCCGGACAGGATGATGTCGATGCCGATGATCTGGGCCAGGCCTAGCCACCAGGCGGGCGACAGAAACTCCATCTTCGATTAGCCTTTTCCGCCTGCCGAACCGGGCTTGTCGTGGTGCTGTAACGGCGCCAGAAGCGCCGTGTCCATAACGGCTTATTAGTGGAATCATATGAACACGAGCGTGCCGCCCTATAGCGGCAAACGTGGCCAATGCCAAAGGGGCGGCGGAGCTGTTACGGCATGGCTGCTGCGGCCTCAGGCCCAGGTACGGGCCACATGGGCATGAAGGCTCATGGTATGTTCGCGCACCAGGCGCTCGGCCAGCTCGGGCTGGCGCGACTCTATGGCCTTGATGATCTCGCTGTGGTCGACGAAGGAGCGTTGCACCCGGTCGCGTTCGGCCATGGCCCGGTTGCGGATGGCCCGCATGTGAACGAACAGTCCGTCAGCAATGTCTTTGAGTAGCGTGCATTTGGAGAGCTCGAGAATGCGCTGATGAAACCGGATATTGGCCTCGGAATATTCGTCAGTATTGGCACTGGCGGCGTCGGGAATATAGGCGGCGACCCTCATGCGCAACGATGCGATCTCCTCATCGGAGGCGTGCGCCGTGGCCAGGCGGGCGGCCATGCTCTCAAGGGCTGCCCATACGGTGATCATTTCAAGGATCTCCTCGAGACTCTTCCTTTTGATGAACACCCCGCGCCGCGGCTGGATGTCGACGAAGCCCTCCTGCTCGAGGCGGGCCAGCGCTTCGCGGATCGGCGTGCGCGAGATGCCGAGCTGCTGCGACATGCGGCGCTCATCGAGGCGCAGATCGACGTCCTCGGCATAGACGTTCATCGACGTGATGCCTTCCTTGAGCACGTGGTAGATGTGGTCCTTCAAGCTGAAGCTGGCTTCGATCGGCTTGAGGTTGAGGCTGGTGTGCATAACGGGCGCCCCGCTGTGTATATGGTATACCAGCGCCCAGCTATACCACGGATGAGGCCCGCAGGGGAGTGCAAGGCTCCAAGAAACTCAGAAGTGCTCTTTGCGGATGACCTCGACGTCAGACACTGTGACAATGCCGATCTGGCGCGACAACAGGCCGTGGACGGCGCTCAGGATGTCGTCGACCTTCTGCTGGTCGGTAATGCACAGCACGCACACCATCTGGCCTGCGGGGTTTACCGCGTCGTCGCGCCGCCAGCTTCCCGTCCGGCCGCGCCCGGCCAGGGCCGGCAGCACCGTGTAGCCGGTCACCGACAGCCGGTCGAGGCCGTCCAGCAGTCGCGACAGAATGGGCGCCTCGACGATCACTTCGATGCGTTTCTTCCTGTGGGTGGCAAGGCTCATTTCGGGACCTCCCTAGGGGTCGGCGATGCCGCCCGCGAGCGCGATGTAGAGCGGGATTCCGACGGTGAGGTTGAACGGAAAGGTGACGCCGAGCGACAGCGTCAGATAGATCGACGGCTGGGCTTCTGGCAGGGCGAGGCGCATCGCGGCGGGCACTGCAATGTAGGACGCCGAGGCGGCGAGCGTGATGAGCAGTGCAGCACTGCCGGCATTGAGGCCGAGCGCCAAGGCCGCCACGCTGCCGGCTGCGGCCGATAGCAGCGGCATATAGAGGCCGAACAGCACCACCGGCGCCTTGAGCTCGCGCCACGAGCGCGCCAGGCCGCGGCCGGCGATCAGCCCCATGTCGAGCAGGAACAGCGACAGGATGCCGCGGAACGGGTCGACGATGAGCGGCGCAATGGCGCTCAAGCCCGGCTCGCCGCTGACCCAGCCGATGACGAACGAGCCAAGCAGCATGACCACCGAGGAGTTGAGGGCAGCTTGCCTCCAAAAGCCGGTGCCCGAAATCGGGCGTTCGGCGGGCGGCGAAAAGCGCCGGGCGATCACCAGCGCCACCACAATGGCCGGCATCTCCATGATCGCGGCGACGGCGATCAGCGCCCCGTCGAAGCTCAGGGCTGCGCCGTGCAGCACCTGGGTGGCGGCGACGAAGGTGACGATCGAGATCGAGCCGTAATGGGCCGCCACCGCGGCCGCATTGGCGACCGACAGCCGCGAGGTGGCGCGCAGCAGGGCGTAGCCCACCGCCGGCAGAACCGTGGCCAAGAGGGCGCCGGCGGCGATCAGGGCGACGACCTCGCCGCCCAAGCCCGATCTTGACACCTCGACCCCGCCTTTGAAGCCGATCGCCATCATCAGATAGATCGCCAGCGTTTTGGCGACGGCTTCCGGGATGGCGAGGTCGGATTTGGCAAAGGCCGCCGCCAGTCCGAGACAGAAGAACAGCACCATCGGCGAGGTGAGGTTCAAAACGGCAAGGGCGAGGAAATCTGGCATCAGCCGG
>CAYWVA010000039.1:0-2483 GCA_964461545.1 uncultured Rhizobiaceae bacterium
GCGGCGATGCGCTCCGCTCCGGGGCGGATCATCAGATGATAGGTGTTGCCGAGAATGATGTCGCTGCCCGCCTCGCGCACCTGGTCGAGGTAAAGCGCCTTGACCGTTCCGGCCGTGCCCACCGGCATGAAGGCCGGCGTGCGGATGGCGCCGCGCGGTGTGTCGATCCGTCCCAGCCGGGCACCGCCGTCGGTGGCGAGCACTGCGAACCCGAAGGCGTCAGTCATCGAATTCCTTGTCGTGAACGGGCGCGCCGGGGAGCTGTCGGTCAAGAGACTCCCGGTAGCGCAAGCAACCGCGCAGGAACTTCGGCCACGGCGGCACGGCGACGGCCGGGTCGAGCTTCTCCGGCAGCAATGACCACATGGCGGGGTGATGCCAGCACAGATCGTGGCCCGTGGCGTCGCGGTGCCGGCGTATGGCGTCACGAAGCTTTTTCACTTCGCCAACCAGCGCTTCGCGGCCCATCCCCTCCAGATCATCGTCCATCGTCATTCCTCCGTTCTGAATAACAGGCAGGCATCGCCATAGGAGTAGAAGCGATAGCCATGTGCAATGGCGTGAGCGTAGGCGCGCTTCATGAGGTCGAGGCCCGAGAACGCCGAGACCAGCATGAACAGCGTCGAACGCGGAAGATGGAAGTTGGTGATCAACGCATCGACGGCGCGGAACTCAAAGCCCGGCGTGATGAAGATATCGGTGGAACCGGAAAACGGTCGGATCTCTCCGCCTGGGGCGGCCGCCGCCTCCAGCAGCCTGAGGGCGGTGGTTCCGACCGCCACGATGCGGCCGCCCGCGGTCCGTGCGGCATTGATCGCTTCGGCGGTTTCGGGCGCCACCTCGCCCCATTCGCCATGCATGCGATGGCAGGCGGTATCGGTGGCCTTCACGGGCAGAAAGGTGCCGGCGCCGACATGCAAGGTCACGAACACCCGCTCGACGCCTTTGCCGGCCAGGTCGGCCAGCAGCCGGTCGGTAAAATGAAGCCCCGCGGTGGGTGCGGCCACCGCCCCTTCGCGGCGGGCGAACACCGTCTGGTAGTCCTCCCGATCGCGCTCGTCCGCCGGCCGGCGCCCAGCAATATAGGGCGGCAGCGGCATGTCGCCGCGCTCGGCGATGGCCTGGTCGAGATAGGCCCCCGCAAAGGCAAATGCGAGGGTCACTTCGCCGCCCTCGGCCTTGGCTTCGATTGTCGCGTCGAGCATGTCGAGGTAGCAAATCCGGCCCTCGCCACCGAAGCGTACCAGATCACCGACCTTCAGGCGCTTGGCCGGCCGGGCGAGGGCTTTCCAGCGGGCCTCATCGAGGCGCTCGATCAGTGTCACCTCGATGTCGGCGCCGGCCCCTTCCTCCCTGATGCGCCGTCCGCGAAGCCTTGCCGGAATGACCTTGGTGTCGTTGAAAACCAGGATGTCGCCGGGCGCGAGCAGGCCGGGCAGGTCGCGCACCCTGCGGTCCTCCAGCGTGGGCTCGGCGCCGGGCCGCACCACCAGCAGCCGGGCGGCATCGCGCGGGGCTGCTGGTCTCAGCGCAATGCGCTCTTCGGGCAGTTCGAAATCGAACAATTCGACGCGCATGTGCTTTGCGCTTACGGACCGATGCAGGAGATGGCAAAGGCCCCGCTGCCCGGAATCCTCAAGGTGCCGGCCAGCACCATGTCGCGGCCATCGCTGGCGCCGTTGAGCCGAATTTCGGCGACCACGCTCTCGACGTTCGGATCGGTCGCGTCGATGAGCCAGCGGTCGCCGTCGCGAAAGGCCTGGCCGACGCGGATCGCAGCATCGCCGGACCCGCTGGTCGACCAGGTCCGGTCGCCGGCGGTGATTTCGATGTGGACGACATGGAGCACCGGCAGGGAGCCGACGGTCACAGCCACGCGCGCCCCGCCCTCGACCGCCTCGCATTGGACCGTGCCGGTGGCGAATACGGGCGAATGGCCGGCGATCAGGATCAAAGCCGTCACGACGGCGCACCGTCTTGCAGTCATCGGCGTTCAGGCCGCGTCGGCGGCCACCTGCATCTTCACGATGCGGTCCGGATCACGCACCGGTTCGCCGCGCTTGAGCTTGTCGACATGTTCCATGCCTTCGACCACCTGGCCCCACAGCGTGTACTGGCCGTCGAGAAACTTGCAGTCGGTGAAGCAGATAAAGAACTGGCTGTTGGCGGAATGCGGGTTGGCCGACCGCGCCATCGAGCACGCACCGCGCCCGTGCGGGCTGTCGCTGAACTCCGACTTGAGGTCGGGCTTCCTGGAGCCGCCGGTGCCGGTGCCGGTCGGGTCGCCGCCCTGAGCCATGAAGCCGTCGATGACGCGGTGGAAAGGGGTCCCGTCATAGAAGCCGTCGCGTGCCAGTTCCTTGATCCGGGCGACATGGCCGGGCGCCAGATCGGGTTTCAGCTCGATCACCACCCGCCCGTGCGTAAGGTCGAGATAGAGGGTATTTTCGAGATCGCGTTCTGCCATGCGGCTTCTCCTTGGA
>CAYWVA010000039.1:2583-16302 GCA_964461545.1 uncultured Rhizobiaceae bacterium
GTCGAGATAGAGGGTATTTTCGAGATCGCGTTCTGCCATGCGGCTTCTCCTTGGAGTTTTCCTCATAAATTCATTTGCTCGGGCTTGACCCGAGCACTCATGACGCACGTGCTACGGTCTCATCGGTTGCCATGGGTCCTCGCGTCAAGCGCGAGGACGTCACGTCAACGAAGTGACGCGGTGTGCCTACTGAGCGTCCGCCATCACCTGCATGCGGATGATCTGATCGGGGGCGGCAGGCGGCTCGCCGCGGTTGATCTGGTCGACGCAGTCCATGCCCTGGACGACCTCGCCCCACACGGTGTACTGGCCGTCGAGAAACCGGCCGTCGTCGAACATGATGAAGAACTGCGAGTTGGCGCTGTGCGGATCGCTGGAGCGGGCCATGCCGACGGCGCCGCGGGTAAACGGCACAGCGGAGAACTCCGCCTGGAGGTTCGGCCGATCCGACCCACCCATGCCGGTCCCGGTCGGATCGCCCGTCTGGGCCATGAAGCCGTCGATCACCCGGTGAAAGATGATGCCGTCATAGAATCCTTCGCGGGAAAGCTCCTTGATGCGTTCCACATGGCCCGGCGCCACGTCGGGCCGCAGACTGATGACCACCTCGCCGCATTTCAGCTCCATGACAAGGGCGTTGTCTGGGTCCACCTGCTGGGCGTGGACCGGGATGGCGAGCAGCACGAAAGCAAAGCCGGTGGCGACGGTCCGCATGAAATAGTTCATTTGGTCTCTCCTTGACGCTGAACGGTTCAATTCAAGCCTTGATGGCCCTGAGCATCGGCCCCAAAGCCTCGTCGGGAACAAACAAGCTGATGTCGCCGCCCATCTTGGCGATCTGCCGGACAAGGGACGAGGCGATCATCCGGGTGGCCGGGCTGGCGGCCAGGTAGACGGTCTCGATATCGGGGGCCATCGAGGCGTTCATCTGGCCCATCTGGACCTCGTAGTCGAAATCGCTGGCGTCACGCAAGCCGCGCAAAATGATGCCGGAGCCGACCCGACGGGCGGCATCCACCGCAAGATCATCGAAGGTGACGAGGCTGATCTCCAGACCGGTATGCTCGGCAATTGACTGGGTGACGTTGTTGAGGATGGTCATGCGCTGCTCGGCCGACAGCATGGCCTGCTTGCCGTGATGGACGCCGACCCCGATCACCAGCCGGTCCACCAGACGCGACGCCCGGGCAATGACATCGAGATGGCCGTAGGTCAGCGGATCGAAGCTGCCCGGATAAAAGGCGGTTCGCGCCATCGGCGCCTCCTTCGCGAGCCCTTGGGTGTGGCGCCAGTTACCGCCTGGCGGACTGTTTAGCAATTCTGCCGGGAACTTGCATCGCCGTCATTGGTTTAGCGTTCTCTAGAACCATGCGTATAAAGGAGTTTCACATGCGAGCTAAGTCACTTCTCGCGGGCGCAGGTGCCCTTTCTGCCGTTCTCGCCTTTCCGAACCTGGCTATGGCACTGGATGCCGTCGCGGTAACCGAGCTCAACATGCGAGCCGGTCCGGGGTCGCAATATCCAATCGTCGCAACCATCGAGAGCAATGGATCAGTGGACATTCTCGGTTGCCTTCCGGAAGCCCAATGGTGTCAGGTGCATTGGCAGGGCTATGAGGGTTGGTCCTATTCGGAGTACCTGGCCATAACCGAGACTGGCGAGCAGATTTTCGTGCCACAGGCTCGTTCCGTCTTCGACATCCCGATCGTCGCATTTGAAGGCGCGGCCAATGTTGCTGGTGCTGCGGTCGGTGCTGCGGCCGACGTTGCCGGCGCCATCATCGGCGGAGTGACCGGGTTGGCGACAAGCGTGATCGATCCGCCCCCTCACGTACACACTCATGTGACGACGCACCGCGTCGATCACGTTGTGCTCCACGGCGAGGTCGTGGTGGGCGCCACACTACCCGATGTCGTCGAACTCCATCCGGTCCCTGATTACCAGTACCATTACGCCTATGTGAACGGTGTCCCGGTACTGGTCGAACCCGGGACGCGCCGGATCGTCCACATCTACTTCCAGGGCTAGTTCGTAGAGACCAGGAACAGGTGGGAGGGAGGAGGTCCTCCCTCCTTTCACCGCGGCAGTGCCAGGCCCTGGCCTTTCAATGCCTCGGCGATTTCGTCCAGAATCGCAGGATCGTCGATGGTCGCCGGCATCGTCCAGGCCTCGCCGTCGGCGATCTTGCGCATGGTGCCGCGCAGGATCTTTCCTGAGCGCGTCTTGGGCACCCGCTTGACGGCAATAACCACCTTAAGCGCCGCCACCGGGCCGATCTGGTCGCGCACCCGCTTGACGCATTCGGCCTCGATGAGGGCGGGATCGCGGTTGACGCCGCTCTTGAGCACCACGAAGCCGACCGGCACCTGACCTTTTAGCGCATCGGCCACCCCAATCACGGCGCATTCGGCCACATCCGGGTGCCCCGACAGCGCCTCTTCCATGGCTCCGGTCGACAGGCGATGGCCGGCAACGTTGATGATGTCGTCGGTGCGGGCCATGATGTAGAGATAGCCGTCGTCGTCGCAATAACCGGCGTCCGCCGTCTGATAATAGCCGGGGAATGCCGAGAGATAGCTCTCCCGGAAGCGCTCGTCGGCGTTCCACAGGGTCGGCAGGCAGCCCGGCGGCAAGGGCAGTTTGATGCAGATGGCGCCGAGCGTTCCAGGCGCCACCTCGCGGCGCTTGTCGTCCAGAACGCGCACGTCGTAGCCCGGCATGGCGACGGTGGGCGAGCCGTACTTGACCAGCAAAGCCCCAAGCCCGACCGGGTTAGCGGCGATCGCCCACCCCGTCTCGGTCTGCCACCAATGGTCGATCACCGGAACGCCGAGGATGCGCTCGGCCCACTGGATGGTGTCGGGATCGGCCCGCTCGCCGGCCAAAAACAGGGTCCTGAAGTTGGAAAGATCGTATCTGGCGACGAATTCGCCGTTCGGATCCTCCTTCTTGATGGCCCGGAAGGCGGTGGGTGCCGTGAACAGGGCCGCCACCTTGTGCTCCGAAATCACCCGCCAGAACGCCCCGGCATCGGGCGTCCCCACCGGCTTGCCCTCGTAGCAGATGCTGGTCGCGCCGTGCAGCAGCGGGGCGTAGACGATGTAGGAGTGACCGACCACCCAGCCGACGTCGGAGGCCGACCAGTACACCTCCCCCGGTTCGATGCCGTAGATGTTGTTCATGGTCCATTTGAGCGCCACCATGTGGCCGCCATTGTCGCGCACCACGCCCTTGGGCCGGCCGGTGGTGCCCGACGTGTAGAGAATGTAGAGCGGATCGGTGGCGGCAACGGTCACGCAGTCCACGCTCCGCTCTTGAGATCGCGCAGCCCCGACAAGCGCTTCCCAGTCATGGTCGCGGCCGCCATCAAGCTCTGCCGGGCCTTGCGGGCGTTGTAAAATGATGCAGGCTTGAGGCTTTGACGCCGCCAGGTCGATGGCCTGGTCGAGCAGCGGCTTGTAGGCGACGACGCGGCCCGGTTCGAGGCCGCAAGAGGCGGATAATATCAGCTTGGGCCTGGCATCGTCGATGCGCGCGGCAAGCTCGCCCGGCGCAAAGCCGCCGAACACCACCGAGTGGATGGCACCGAGGCGCGCACAGGCCAGCATGGCGATGGCTGCTTCGGGCACCATCGGCATGTAGATGACCACCCGGTCGCCCTTGTCCACGCCAAAGTCGCGCAGCACTGCAGCGCACGCCTGCACCTCGTCCAGCAGCTGGCGGTAGGTAAACGTGGCTTGCGTGCCGCCGGTGATCGGGCTGTCGTAGATGAGCGCCGCCTGATCGGCCCGGCCGCCTGCCACATGGCGGTCGAGGCAGTTCCAGCAGGTGTTGCATTCGGCGCCGACGAACCAGCGGTCGAGGCCGTCGACACGGGCAAAGACCTCGTCCCAGGGGCGCATCCAGTCGATCGCCTTGGCCGCCTCGGCCCAGAAGCCTTGCGGATCTGCCTTCCAGCTCTCATAGACCTCTGCGTAAGCACTCATTGCCCAAGCCTCCCGGTGTCGGTGCAAGGTTCACGGGAACTGCCTTCCGGTCAAGAGCCTGCCTCCAGGCGCCATTGCGGCAAGCTCCATCGTTCAGGGGAACCACCCATGACCAATCTCGAGCATAGTCATCAGCCACTGGAGATCCGACGCCGCCTCGCTTCCAAGCACCAGCCCAGCTATTTGCCGGCGGCCATCCTCGGCGGCATCGATGGCTGCGTGACCACCATCGCCGTGGTGGCGAGCGTGGCCGGGGCGGGTTTGCCCGGCACCGTCGCCTTCGTCCTCGGCCTGGCCAACATGGTTGCCGACGGCTTCAGCATGGCGGTGAGCAACTATCAGGCGGTGAAAAGCGAAGGCGATGACCGCGAAAGGCTGCGACAACGCGAGGAACGCCATATCGATCAGGTCCCCGATGGCGAGCGCGACGAGATCCGGGCCATCTTCGAACGCAAGGGCTTTGAGGGCGAGGTCCTGGAGGGCATCGTCGCCACGATCACCGAAGACCGCAAGCGCTGGATCGATGTCATGGTCCAGGAAGAATATGGAGTGCCGCTGCATGGTCCATCGCCCGCCATCGCCGGGCTGGCGACATTTACCGTGTTTGTGCTGGTGGGCGCCGTGCCGCTGGTCCCGTTCCTCATTCCGTGGCTCAGCGGAGGCGGTTACTTCGTCGCCAGCGCAGTCATGACGGCCCTCGCCCTGTTCAGCATCGGTTATGTAAAAGGCGTCGTTCTCGACATGCGGCGCTGGCGTGCCGGGCTCGAGACGCTACTGATGGGGGGCGCGGCCGCCGGCATCGCCTTCCTGTTGGGCTACTTTCTCGAGCCGCTCATCGGCGGGCTACGTATCGGGTGAACCTGGTCGCCTGCCAGGCGCTGCAGCCCGCGATTGCCCAAGGGGGCACATTTTGCTTTGCTGGGAAACAGATCCAGACCAGGGTGATGGTGCAATGGCGAACCCATACGAACTCGATCTCGACAAGAACCCGGCCAACTATCAGCCGCTCACGCCGCTGAGCTTTCTTGAGCGCTCGGCAGCCGTGCATCCTGATCACCTGGCGGTCATCCACGGGAGCCAGCGCTACAGCTATGCCGAGCTTTACGCCCGCTCGCGCCAGCTCGCTTCAGCGTTGGCGGCTCGCGGCATCGGCAGCGGCGACACGGTTTCGGCGATGCTCGCCAACACCCCGCCGATGCTCGAGTGCCATTACGGCGTGCCGATGACCGGTGCGGTGCTCAACACCCTCAACACCCGCCTCGATGCCGCCACCATCGCGTTTGCGCTCGATCATGCCGAGACCAAGGTGCTGATCATCGACAAGGAATTTTCCGCCACCATCAAGGAGGCCCTGGCTCGGGCCGCCACGCGGCCACTGGTCATCGACTACGAGGACCCCGAATATGCCGTGGACGGCGAGCGCCTGGGCGACATCGGTTACGAAGATTTCATCGCCGGCGGCGACCCCCATTTCGCCTGGAAGATGCCCGGTAACGAGTGGGACGCCATCTCTCTCAATTACACATCGGGCACCACCGGCAATCCCAAGGGCGTCGTCTATCATCACCGCGGCGCTTATCTCCTGGCCCAGGGCAACATCCTCACCACGGCCATGGGCAAGCATCCGGTGTACCTGTGGACGCTGCCCATGTTCCACTGCAACGGCTGGTGTTTCCCGTGGTCCATTTCGGTGGTTGCGGGCACCCATGTGTGCCTGCGCTGGGTGCGTTCGAACGCCATCTGGGAGGCGCTCGATCAGCACCGGGTGACGCATCTGTGCGGGGCGCCGATCGTCATGTCGACCATCCTCAACGCGCCCGAACATGAAAAGACGCCGCTCGCCCACAAGGTCGAGTTCTTCACCGCCGCCGCCCCGCCGCCCGAAGCGGTCCTTGCCGCCATGGCCGATGCCGGCTTCAACGTCACCCACCTCTACGGCCTCACCGAGACCTATGGTCCCGCCGTGGTGAACGACTGGAAGAAGGCCTGGGACGGCCTGCCGGCAGCGCAGCAGGCCGCCATGAAGGCCAGGCAGGGTGTGCCCTGCATCCCCCTCGACGGACTTTCGGTAATGGACCCCGAAACCATGCAGCCCGTGCCCGCCGACGGCGATACCATGGGCGAGGTCATGTTGCGCGGCAATGTCGTGATGAAGGGCTATCTCAAGAACCCGCGGGCCAGTGCCGAAGCGTTTGCCGGCGGCTGGTTCCATTCCGGAGACCTCGGCGTGATGCACCCCGACGGCTACATCCAGCTCAAAGACCGGTCCAAGGACATCATCATTTCCGGCGGCGAGAACATTTCCTCGATCGAGGTCGAGGAGGTTCTGTACAAGCACCCCGCCGTGCAGGCCGCCGGCGTGGTCGCCAAGCCGGACGACAAATGGGGCGAGACGCCATGCGCCTTCATCGAATTGAAGGCCGGCAAGCAGGTAACGGCCGAAGAGATCATCGAGTGGTGCCGCACCCGGCTTGCCCGCTTCAAGTGCCCGCGGCACGTGATTTTTGCCGAGATCCCCAAGACCTCGACCGGTAAGATCCAGAAGTTCAAGCTCAGGGAGATGGCGAAGGGGGTGTAGGGCGGAAGAGCGCAGCACCTGTCGGGCGCAACCAGGAATGCTGCTAAGTGCTTTCGCGGCACATCCACTCGATATAACTGGCGCTGCCGCCGGCGAGCGGCAGAACTGCGATGCCAGGCTCCTCATAGGGGTGCCGGCGCCTGATCTCGGCGATGATGTCATCGACCCGGCCCCGGCGGGACTTGATGATCATCACGGTTTCGTCGCTGCGCTCGATCGCGCCCCGCCAGCGATAGATCGAGCGCATTCCGGCGATGATATTGACAGCCGCCGCCAAACGCGCCTCGACCAGCCTTGCGCCCGCGTCCTCGGCGGTCTCGGGTGACGGCCAGGCGGAATAGACGAACACCGCCTCGTCTGTCTCAGCCATTTGCAAGCTCCTTTCAGGCCTTGCGCCCGTGCTCCCACCATACCCTGTCGCGCCAAGGCGAGAATGGGACGTTTGCGGCAGTTGACGGACGGCTTGTCCCGTGCGACCAATTGCGACGGTGGTGCTCCGCCGGCCGGACGGCGGCGGGGCCTAAGAGGGAACACGGTGCGGACGACCCAAAAGGGGCCAAGACCGTGACTGCCCCCGCAACTGTGAGCGGCGAGGGTCGGCGCCATAAAGTCACTGGGCAACCGGGAAGACCGGCGTCAACCTTTGGACCCGCAAGTCAGGAGACCTGCCACCATGCGGACGGTGTGAACCCGTCCAGTCCCATCTTGAGCATGCACGGAGGGTGTTGCCGCTCATGACTACCGCACCGATTTTCTCAACGTCGATCGCCTTCGACCGCCAGATGGCTGCCGGCCTCGTCTGCCTGTTTCTGGGCCTCGGCCTGATAACCGGCGTCGGCTTTGCCGGGCCCGATCTGATCCACAACGCCGCCCACGACACCCGCCACGCCGTCGGCTTTCCCTGTCATTAGGGAGGCAGCAATGATCAGGCGAGTTCTGCTCGCCGCGGTCCTGGCCGGGATCGCGGCCGGTTTGGTCATGTCGGTTATCCAGCATTGGCGCGTGACCCCTCTGATCCTTGCGGCCGAAGCCTACGAGGTCGCACATTCCCATGAGGAGGAGGAAGCGGAATGGATGCCGGCCGACGGGGTTGAAAGAACCGCCTTCACGGTGCTGTTCAATGTGCTCACCGGCATTGCGTTCGCGTTCATCGCCGCGGCCGCCGCGCTCATCACCCGGCTGCCGCTCAATGCCAATTCCGGGTTGATGTGGGGGCTGGCGGGCTTTGCCACCTTCATGCTGGCGCCCTCGGCCGGCCTGCCGCCCGAGCTTCCGGGCATGGCAAGGGGCGATCTGGCCAGCGCTCAACTCTGGTGGTGGTCGGCAGTGGCGGCGACCGCCGGCGGCATCGGCTTGATGGCGCTTACCCGCCACCTTGCCTGGAAGGCCGCCGCGATTGCGCTGATCGCCCTGCCCCATGTCATCGGCGCGCCACATGGCGACGGCACCAGCGCCGTTCCGGCCGGCCTTGCCAATGCCTTTGCCGCCAATGCCATCGCCGTCTCGGCGGTGTTCTGGATGGTTCTCGGCGTCAGCCTCGGGTACCTGCTGACCCGCCAGGCCGACGCCCGGGAGGCCCACTGATGCGCAAGATCCCGGCCACCGTCGTCACCGGCTTTCTCGGCGCCGGCAAGACCACCATCATCCGCAACCTGCTCGCCCAGGCCAATGGCCGGCGCATCGCGCTCATCGTCAACGAGTTCGGCGATGTCTGCGTCGACGGCGAGATCCTCAAAGGGTGCGCGATTGCATCGTGCACCGAGGACGACATCATCGAGTTGGCCAATGGCTGCATCTGCTGCACGGTGGCCGACGACTTCGTGCCGACCATGGAAAAACTCATCGCCCGCGCTGATCCGCCTGACCACATCGTCATCGAGACCTCGGGGCTTGCCCTGCCGCAGCCTCTGGTGCGGGCGTTCAACTGGCCCGAGGTGCGCAGCCGGGTGACGGTCGACGGCGTCGTTGCGGTCGTGGATGGGCCGGCGCTGGCGCAGGGGCGGTTCGCTGCCGATGAGGCCGCGGTTGCCGCCCAGCGCGCCGCCGACCCGAGCCTCGACCATGATGACCCCATCGAGGAGCTGTTCGAGGACCAGCTGGCATGCGCCGACCTGGTGCTGCTCAACAAGTCGGACGCACTCGAAGAGGCCGAGGTGAGCGCCCTTGCCGCGACGCTCGAGCCGCGTTTGCGCCGCGGTACGCGCCTGCTCGCCACCCGTTACGGCCAGATCGACGCGAAAGTGCTGTTGGGGCTGACGGCGGCGGCCGAAACCGATATTGCCAATCGTCCCTCGCACCACGAGCTGGAGGGCGAGGCCGAGCACGACCATGACGATTTCGAAAGCTTCGTGGTGCCGATGACCGAGATGGCCGACCGTGCGGCGGTGCGCGCCCGGATCGCCGGCACGCTCGAACGCCACGCGATCTTGCGCCTCAAGGGCTTCCTGGCGCTCGCCGGGTCGCCGTCACGGCTCGTGGTCCAGGCCGTGGGCCCGCGCATCGAAACCTATTTCGACCGGCCGTGGGCCTCCGGAGAGCGCCGTGCCGGTGCCCTCGTGGTCATCGGCCTGACCGGCCTCGACCGACCGGCCATCGCCGCCGCCCTCGGCGGCTGACGCCGAAGCCATGCACCTGCTTGCAGCCCACACCGGCGTGATCGACGGCGGCGCTGAAGCCGTCGACCTCGCCCAGTCGCCGGGTGACATCGTGGTGATCTCGGCGGCCGATTCCGAGCTGGCGAGTCTGGCCCATGCCCATGATCGTCTGCCCGAGCCCAAGCCGACGCTTCGCCTCGCCAACCTCATGGCGCTCGGCCACAATTTCTCCGTCGACACCTATATCGAAAGCACGGTTGAGCACGCTCGCTTCATCGCCGTGCGCCTGCTTGGTGGCGTTTCCTACTGGCCTTATGGCGTGGAGCGCCTCACCGCGCTCGCCGCTGAGCGCAACATCCCGCTGGTGCTGCTGCCTGGCGGCCAGGAGGCCGATCCCGACCTCGTGCGGCGTTCGCGGCTGGATGCCGCCGCGGTAGAGCGTCTGAGGGCCTATCTCGCCCAAGGCGGGCCGGAGAACGCTACCCGCTTCCTGCGCTTTGCCGCCTGGCTGATCGATCACGCCGACGAGCCGCCGCCGCCCGAACCGTTCCCCCAGGCCGGCCTGTACTGGCCCGGCCTCGGCCACGCCACGCTTCACGATGTGATGGCGCAATGGCCGCAAGGCCGCCCGGTCGCGGCAATCACCTTTTACCGCGCCCTGATCGAAGGCGGGCTCACCGCCCCGGTCGATGCCCTGGTCGAGGCATTGAGCGGCCGCGGCCTCAACGCCTTGCCGGTTTTCGTGTCGAGCCTGAAGGATGCAAGTTCCGCGGCGCTTCTGGCCGAAAGCTTTGCCAAAGCGCCGCCGGCCGTCATTCTCAATGCCACCGGCTTTGCCGTCTCGGCGGGCTCGGGCGCGGAGGGCTCCAACCCGTTGCGCGTCGGCGATTGCCCGGTCCTGCAGGTGGTGTTTTCCGGTTCCAGCGAAGAGGCCTGGCGCGCCAATCCCCAGGGCCTGGGTCCGCGTGATCTTGCCATGAACGTGGTGCTGCCCGAACTCGACGGCCGCATCATGACGAGGGCCGTTTCGTTCAAGGCCGACCGGGAGCGCCACGGCCCCACCGAGTGCCGCATCGTCACTTACCGGCCTGTCCGCGACCGCATCGCCTTCGTTGCCGACCTCGCCGCCAATTGGGCGAAACTCGCCCGCACCCCGGTCCCAGAGCGGCGCGTCGCCATCGTGCTCGCCAACTACCCCAACCGCGACGGCCGCATCGGCAATGGCGTCGGCTACGACACGCCGGCTAGCACGCTCGCCATCCTGCATGCACTGGCCGAGGCGGGCTACCGGGTCGACGCCGTTCCGGCCTCGCCCAATGCCGTGATCGAGGCGCTGCAGGCCGGTCCGACCAATGCCGTTCAGCGGCCGGGCGGCGCCGTTCTCCGGCTCGGCGATTACCTAAGGTTCTTTGCGCAGCTTCCCGAAACAACACAGCAAACCATCACTGATCGCTGGGGCGCGCCGGACCGCGACCCGTATGTCCGGGACGGCGCCTTTCATCTTCCGGTGCAGCACTACGGCTCGGTCGTCACGGCCATCCAGCCGGCCCGCGGCTACAACATCGATCCCAAGGAGACCTATCACGACCCGGCGCTGCCACCGCCGCACGGTTATCTGGCCTTCTACTACTGGCTGCGCGAGGGCTTCGGCGCCCATGCGGTCATCCACAACGGCAAGCACGGCAACCTCGAATGGCTACCGGGAAAGGCCAATGCCCTGTCGGCCGGCTGCTTTCCCGAGGCAGCGCTCGGGCCCCTGCCCCAGCTCTACCCCTTCATCGTCAACGACCCGGGCGAAGGCAGCCAGGCCAAGCGGCGCACCTGCGCGGTGATCATCGATCATCTGACGCCGCCGCTCACCCGGGCCGAGACCTACGGGGCCTTGCGCGAACTCGAAGCCCTGATCGACGAGTACTATCTGGCCTCCGGCCTCGATCGGCGCCGGCTCGCGGCACTGAGGCGGCGCATTTTCGACCTTACGCAGTCGATCGGCCTCGACCTCGATGCCGGCATCGCCGAGGCCGCCGACGAACAGGCCGCGCTGCAGAAGCTCGACACTTACTTGTGCGAACTCAAGGAGGCGCAGATCCGCGACGGGCTGCATGTCCTGGGATCGAGCCCTGAAGGCGCGCTTGAAACCAGTTTGCTGGTGGCCCTGGCGCGTGTTCCCCGCGGCACCGGCCAAGGCGGCGATCGGTCCCTGATCGGCGCGCTGGCCGCCGATCTCGGGCTTGACGGCTTCGATCCCTTCGGCTGCGTGCTCGGCGAGGCATGGACCGGCCCGCGCCCGGCGGCACTGGCCGAAATCAGCGCCGAGCCGTGGCGCAGCAACGGCGACACCCTGGAACGACTGGAAATACTTGCCGCCGATCTCGTTTCCGTCATGCCAGCCCCCGGGTCCGGCCTTCGGCCGGCCCGAGGACAGGCTTCGGCTGGCATCCAATCGGGACCAACTGACGATGATGTGGACCTACCTGCCACCTCCCACGTCCTGAACTCAATTGCCACCACCTTGCGCCCTGCCCTGCGGGCTTGCGGCGCCTGCGAGATTGCTGCGGTGCTGGCCGGGCTCGACGGCCGGTTCGTGGAGCCCGGCCCCTCGGGCGCGCCCACCCGCGGACGCCCCGACGTGCTGCCGACGGGCCGCAACTTCTATTCCCTCGACAACCGTGCCGTGCCGACCCCGACCGCCTGGGCCCTGGGCGAGGCGTCGGCTGCAGCGCTCGTCGAGCGCCATTTCCACGACCACGGCGTTTTCCCCAAGGCGCTTGGCCTGTCGGCCTGGGGCACGTCGAACATGCGCACCGGCGGCGACGATATCGCCCAGGCCATGGCGCTGGTCGGTGCCAAACCGACGTGGGACACGTCGAGCTGGCGCGTCACCGGCTTCGAGATCATTCCGCTGGCCCGCCTGGAGCGGCCCCGCGTCGATGTCACCTTGCGCATTTCCGGCTTCTTCCGCGATGCCTTCCCGGCCCAGATCGAGCTCTTCGACAGGGTGGCGCGCGCCGTCGGCAGCCTCGATGAGGACGAAGCCGACAATCCGATTGCCGCCCGGATGCGGATCGAAGCCGCCGAACTCGTCGCTGGCGGCCTCGCAGCAGAAGATGCCGGCCGGCTGGCGGGCTTTCGCATCTTCGGCTCCAAGCCCGGCGCCTATGGCGCAGGCCTTCAGGCGCTGATCGACGAGAAGCTGTGGGCGGAGCGCTGCGACCTTGCCCGCGCCTACATCGCCTGGGGCTCGTATGCCTATGGCGCCAGTGCCGCAGGAGAGCCCCGCGAGGACGATTTCTCCCGCCGCCTCAGGCATATCGAGGCGGTGGTTCACAACCAGGATAACCGCGAGCACGACCTTCTCGATTCCGACGACTACTACCAGTTCGAGGGCGGCATGACGGCGGCCGTCGAGCATGTCTCGGGTGCCCGCCCGCAGGTCTATCACAACGACCATTCGCGCCCCGAGCGCCCGGTGGTGCGGACACTCGAAGAAGAGATCGGGCGCGTGGTGCGTTCCCGGGTGGTGAACCCGAAATGGATCGGCGGCGTCATGCGCCACGGCTACAAGGGCGGCTTCGAGATCGCCGCTACCGTCGACTACCTGTTCGCCTTTGCCGCCACCACCGGGGCGGTCAAGCCGCACCATTTTGATCTCGCCTATGAGGCCTTCATTGCCGACGACACGGTGCGCGGCTTCCTGGCCGACAACAACCGTTCGGCGCTGGCCGAGATCGCCGAGCGCTTCAACGAGGCGATCGCCCGCGGGCTTTGGACACCGCGGTCGAACTCCGCCTATCATGAGCTCGATTCGCTGAAGGAGGCCCGGTCATGAAGGAAGCCATGAGCGAAGACGACCTGAATGCCAGGCATGCCGAGAAGATGCGCAAGAAGAAGGCGGCGCGCGACAAGATCCTGGCCACCAAGACCCTGGAAAAGGGCCTGCTCATCGTCCACACCGGCAAGGGCAAGGGCAAGTCCACCGCCGCCTTCGGCATGGTGTTCCGCGCCCTCGGCCACGGCTTCCGGGTTGGCGTGGTGCAGTTCGTCAAGGGCATCTGGCAGACCGGCGAGCGCGTAGTGCTCGACAGGTTTCCCGACCTGGTGACGCTCAAGGCCATGGGCGAGGGCTTCACCTGGGAGACCCAGGACCGGGCCCGCGACATCGCCGCCGCTCGCCAGGCCTGGGAGGAGGCCAAGGCGATGATCGCCGACCCGTCCTACCGAATGGTGCTGCTGGACGAGCTCAATATCGTGCTGCGCTACGATTACCTGCCGCTTGACGAGGTGGTCGAAGTGCTTAGGTCACGGCCGCCTGACACCCATGTCATCGTCACCGGCCGCAACGCCAAGGACGAGATCATCGACATCGCCGACCTGGTCACTGAAATGGAGATGGTCAAGCACCCGTTCCGCTCCGGGGTCAAGGCGCAAGCCGGGATCGAGTTCTGATGGCGGGGGACACACGTCTTTGCATTGCTCTGTCTAGGGCGCAGCCTTTCGCACCTGCCAATTGGATGCCAGCCGAAGCCTGTCCTCGGGCCGGCCGAAGGCCGGACCCGGGGGC
>CAYWVA010000040.1:0-16243 GCA_964461545.1 uncultured Rhizobiaceae bacterium
AGGATAAAGCCGCCAGCTGCGGTCTCCGCCGATACCCGCACCGCGACCGCGCGCTGGCCCGCCGGGAGGCGGGCGGCAAGGAATCCGGAGGTCTCGTCGGCCAGTTTCTCTACGCGGATCGGTTCGCCGTCGATGATGGGCAGGCGCACGAACGAGCCCGTCAGCTCATCGATTGCTTCGGGCCGCACAGAGCGCCTGATGAAACCCGGATTGACGGCGTCTTCAGGCCAGGTCTGCCAGCGTATCTCACTCTCGCCGAGGCGTGCGCCCTGAGGGAGGTCGAGGGCGGCGACCAGCACCTCCTGAGTCTTGATCTGGGGAGTTGGTGCGGCCACGCCCGGCGCCGTTCCTGGCTGGGCACCGATGCTGAGCCATGCGGCTACCCCGCCAGCCACCAATGCCACCAGAAGCACAATAACGCGCAACATGATCGGTTTCCTTCCTCAAGCCCCGCAAATGTGCCGTCTGCCCAAGGGCACGACAGCTCTGGCGCGAAGTCGATGTGACGGCGGCTCAGCGCCGACGCCGGTGATCTGCCATGTCAACAATGTATGATCTTTGGCCGCCACGACCATTCGGCTCGATGGCCTAGGCCCGGAGGCCACGCGGCCCTCGGGCAATCGGTCTATTGCCTATTCGGCGGCATCTAGGTGATGGCGGGGTCGGGGTATGCGCGCTGTTCAGCGGGAGCAGCAATGCGTGTGCCGACGGCTGCAAGAAGCAACTCGTAGGCACGGTCTACGATCTCGTCCAGTGACGCGGTCCTGGCAAACATCGCCCTGGCTTCCGCCAAGAGGGCTTCGCGGCTCGGCAGATGAGGCAGATCCAGGCTCGCGAGCACCTCGCTCGCCCGCTGCCGCGTATGGATCAGGGTTCTTTGCAGCGCCGACAGTTCGGGCCCGTGCAGGGCCGATGCGATGGCCCGCGCAATGCGCTCCGAATCGAAATTCGCTGCAAGCTGCTCGGCCGCCCGGTTGACGACGCGTGCGCCGAGGCGCTGCTCGTTGCGCAGCACCGAGTCCGGCGGCGTCTTGAGGTCCCATACGATGCCGAACAAGGACAGCACCTTCAAGATGTAATAGGTCGGATCGATCTCCCACCACCTGAAGCCCTGCCGAACGCTGCTCTGATAGGCGTGGTGATTGTTGTGCCAGCCTTCACCCATGGTGAACAGCGCCAGCAGCCAGTTGTTGCGGGAATCGTCACCGGTGACATAGCGCTTGGTGCCGCGCACGTGGGCCAGTGAATTGATGCAGAAGGTGCCATGATAGACCAACACCGTGCTCCACAAAAACCCGACCACCAGGCCGGGCCAGCCGGCGACCAGGAAGCAAAGGACGGCGAGCACGACGGCCGGCACCAGTTCCCAGCGGTGCAGCCACATCAGTTCGGGATACTCAGCGAGGTCGGCAACCTTGGTCAGGTCCGTCTGTTCGTGCTTGGGCGAGAAAATCCACCCGACATGGCTGTACAGGAATCCCTTGTGGCGGGGCGAATGGACGTCGCGCTCGGTATCGGAATGCAGATGGTGATGCCGGTGCTTGGAGGCCCACCACAAAACGCTCTTTTGCGCGCTGCTCTGGGCTATGAACGCCAGGATGAATTGAAACGCCCGGCTGGTCGAATAGGCGCGGTGCGAAAACAGTCGGTGGTATCCCGCTCCGATGGCAAAGATGCGCAGCCAGTAGAGCCCTACGCCGATGGCCACGGCGGTCCACGTGATTCCCGACCAGATTGCCGCGAAGCAGCCGAGATGGACCAATACGAATGGAATGGTCGACGGATAGATGATGTCGTCGTGGTCGCCGTCAACGTCGATCTCGGGGCGCAAACTCACGGTCCTCCTCGACCGGTCCTCGACCGCGGCCTGCGGAACCCGAAGGCGTCGGCGATGAAGTGGGCTTCTGCCCCCATTAAATTGGCTGCGCGGCGGTGACTGCAAGCCCTTTTTGGAGGGGCGTGACGATCCGTCCCCGTTCCTCACCGCTCGCCGTCGACAAGAACTGCCGTCAAATCGGCATGGCCTCGGGGCCGCGGCTGATCGCGGCGATCCCGGTGCGCGCCACCTCGCACAGGCCGAGCGGCTGCATCAGGGTGATGAATTGCTCGATTTTGCCGGACTTGCCGGTGATCTCGAAGATGAAGGAGTTGTTGGTGGCATCGACCACCCGGGCGCGGAAAGCGTCAGCGAGCCTCAGCGCCTCGACGCGGTGCTCGCCGGTGCCGGCCACCTTGACCATCGCCATTTCGCGCTCAACCGCGTTGCCCCTGACCGTCAGATCGGCCACCGAGTGCACCGGCACCATGCGTTCAAGCTGAGCGTGGATCTGTTCCAGCACCATGTCGGTGCCGGCGGTCACGATGGTGATGCGCGAAATGTGGGCCTCATGCTCGGTCTCCGAGACAGTGAGCGATTCGATGTTGTAGCCGCGGCCCGAAAACAGCCCGATGACCCGCGCCAGAACGCCAGGCTCGTTGTCGACGATGATCGACAGGGTGTGCGACGACACCGGATCGCGCTTTTCCTCGATGATATAGGCTGAGCCGGGCTGAGCGGTGGTCTGGTTCATGTCACAGTTACTTTCAAAGTGCGGCTACGACTGCGTCATGCCAGCGCAGGCTGGCATCCAATAGGGCCGCTGTGCAGGCCGAAAAGCCCTATTGGACCCCGGCCTTCGCCGAGGTGACGATGAGAATGGATCACACCAGCATCTTGCCATCTTCTCCGATGGCGTTGGCGACCTCCTCGTCGGGCACGTCTTCACCGAGCAGCATCTCGTTGTGCGCCTTGCCGGAGGGGATCATCGGAAAGCAATTGGCGAGATTGGCGACCCGGCAATCGAACAGCACCGGGCGCTTGACCCGGATCATCTCGTCGATGGCCCCGTCGAGGTCGGCCGGCCGCTCGCAGCGAAATCCGACGCCGCCATAGGCCTCGGCCAACTTGACGAAATCGGGCAGCGATTCGGTGTAGCTCTCCGACAGCCGGTTGCCGTGCAGAAGCTGCTGCCACTGCCGCACCATGCCCATGTACTGGTTGTTCAGAATGAATATCTTGATCGGCAGCCCGTATTGCACCGCCGTCGACATCTCCTGCATGGTCATGAGCACCGAGGCGTCGCCGGCAATGTCGATGACCAGCGAGTCGGGATGGGCCACCTGGACGCCGACCGCGGCGGGCAGGCCGTAGCCCATGGTGCCGAGCCCGCCCGACGTCATCCACCGGTTCGGCTCCTCGAAGCGGAAGAACTGGGCCGCCCACATCTGGTGCTGTCCGACTTCGGTGGTGATGTAGACGTCCTTGTCACGGGTGGCGGCATAGAGACGCTCAACCGCGTATTGCGGCATGATGACAGACGCGTTGGGCCGGTAGCGCAAGCAGTCGCGTCGGCGCCACTCCGCAACCCTGTCCCACCACGGCTTGTTGACATTGTGGGCGGTGGTGCGCCGAACCTCGGTCCACAGCTCCAGCATGTCTCCGAGCACCGAGGCGCAATCGCCGACAATCGGCACGTCGACGCGCACGTTCTTGTTGATCGACGAGGGATCGATGTCGATGTGAATCTTCTTGGAGCCCGGCGAAAAGGCATCGGTGCGCCCGGTGATGCGGTCATCGAAGCGTGCCCCCACGCACACCATGACGTCGCAATCGTGCATGGCAAGATTGGCCTCATAGGTGCCGTGCATGCCCAGCATCCCGAGCCACTGCGGATCGGAAGCCGGAAAAGCCCCAAGCCCCATGAGCGTCGAGGTGACGGGAAAGCCGGTGACGCGGGCAAGCTCGCGCAGCAGCCGGCTCGCTTCAGGTCCGGAATTGATCACCCCGCCGCCGGTATAAAACAGCGGCCGCTTGGCCCCGGCCATCAACTCGACGGCCTGGGCGATGCGCCGCGGGTCGCCTTCCACCCGCGGCTTGTAGGTCTTATGCTCGATATTGCCAGGACCGACATAGCGGCCCTTGGCGAATTGGATGTCCTTGGGGATGTCGACCACCACCGGGCCGGGGCGGCCATGGGTGGCGACATAGAACGCCTCATGCAGGATGCGGGCTAAGTCGTCGACGCGCTTCACCAGATAATTGTGCTTGGTGCACGGCCGGGTGATGCCGACCGTATCGCACTCCTGAAAGGCGTCGTTGCCGATGAGATGGGTGGGGACCTGGCCGGTGATGCACACCAGCGGGATCGAATCCATCAGCGCATCAGTTAGGCCGGTCACAGCGTTGGTGGCGCCGGGACCCGAGGTGACCAGCACCACGCCGGGCTTGCCGGTGGAGCGGGCGTAGCCTTCCGCCGCATGGGTGGCGCCTTGCTCGTGGCGCACCAAAATGTGCTTGACCTTGTCCTGCTGGAACACCTCGTCGTAGATCGGCAGCACGGCGCCGCCTGGATAGCCGAAGACATGCTCGACACCCTGGTCGGCAAGCGCCCGCAGCACCATTTCCGCGCCCGTCAGAAACTCTTCCGGCTCGCGCGCTATGTTTTGGTTTGAGTCCATCACCTTCAACATCTGCTGGTAATCCCTACCCACTTCGGAGGCAATAAAAAAGGCCCCGACAGGGACCTTCGTGCGCACCACCAAGCCTCGCGGCAGGTTAGCCTGCCCCGGCGGTGCGCATTCCAATTACGAGAACGAGTTCCATGATCATGGTACGGCTATGTACGCTCATCGCCTGCAAAGGTCAAGGCACGTGGCCACGGCCGCCGTCCCGTCGCTCACCGGCTCGTACCCCGGCATCTGGTGCCGCAGCCAGGTGAGCTGGCGCTTGGCATAGCGCCGCGTGTCGCGCTGGGCGAGGCCAACCGCCTCTTCCAAGCCGATCTCGCCTGCAAGATGGCGCATGAGCGGGGCGACGCCGATCGCCCGCATGGCTGGGAGGGCGGGATCGAGGCCGAGCGCGACGAGCCGCCTCACCTCGTCGAGCGCGCCGTCGGCCATCATGTGCAAGAAGCGCTCGTCGCAGCGGCGATAAAGTGCGCTCCGGTCGGGGACGATCGCCACCCGGATCACATCGACGTCGACAAGCGGGCCGGTCGCGGCCGGCCCGGCATGGTGGCTCGAGAGCGGCTCGCCGGTTGCCTCCAGCACCTCAAGCGCGCGGGCGATACGCTGGCCATCGGACGGTCTCAGGCGCCGGGCCTCATCGGGTGACTGGCGGCCAAGCTCATCGTGCAGGCCGCGGGCCCCGCGCTCAGCCAGCGCTCGGCGCCACTTCTGCCGGATGTCCGACGGAATGTGAGGAATCTCCGACAACCCCCGTTCGAGGCTGCGAAAATAGAGGCCGGTCCCTCCTGACACGACGGCTACCTGTCCCTGTCGCCAAGCCTCCGCCATTGCCTGGCGGGCGTCGGCGAGCCAGCGGCCGGCCGAATAGGCGTCCCACGCCGGCACATGGCCGAACAGCCGGTGGGGGGTTGGGCGCTCATCCTCTGGGCCGGGACGATTGCTGAGGACTTTGAGTTCACGATAGACCTGCATGGCGTCAGCATTGATGATGAGACCGCCGAGCCGCTGTGCAAGTTCGAGCGCCGCGGCCGACTTGCCGCTCGCCGTCGGCCCTGCAATAAGGATCGCCCGTTGTCTGCCGGCATCAGCCATCCCGGTTCATGAATCCTGTTCTCATCTGCATTGCAAGGCCGGGCTCGCGCGCCCTCGATGATGCGGCACTCAGAAGCGTGGCCCGCCTCGTGGCGGGCGAACCGCGCTGGCTGGCCGACGGCGAGGCGCTGGAGGTGTCGATGGCGCCCGAGGCTGTGCCGAGGAACCTGGAGAATGCACTGCGCCAGGAGCTTGCCGGACTTCCGGTCGATGTTGCAGTCCTACCGGCACAGGGGCGCCGCAAGCGCATGCTGCTCGCCGACATGGACTCAACAATCATCGAGCAGGAAGTGGTCGACGAACTGGCAGCGATGGCCGGGGTCGGGGACGCGGTCAGCGCCATTACCGAGCGTACCATGCGCGGGGAGATCGAGTTCGAACCGGCGCTGCGCGAGCGCGTGGCGCTGCTCAGGGGTCTGCCGGTGTCGGCCATCGAGACGGTGATCCAGGATCGCATCACTTTTGCTCCGGGCGGGCGTACGCTGGTTGCCACCATGCGGGCGCATGGCGCCTTCACCGCCATCGTGTCGGGCGGGTTCACCGCGTTCACCGGCCACGTTGCTGAAACCCTCGGCTTTGAGTCGCACGAGGCCAACCGGTTGCTGTTCGAGGACGGCCGCCTGAGCGGCCGGGTGGCTGAGCCCGTGCTGGGCAAAACCGGCAAGGTCGAGGTCCTCAAGCGTCTGAGTGCAGAGCTCGGCATTGGACTTGAAAGCGTCGTCGCGGTCGGCGATGGGGCCAACGACATCCCAATGCTACAGCTCGCCGGCCTCGGTGTGGCTTTTCGGGCCAAGCCCGTGGCGCGCGAGGCGGCACGGGTCCGCATCGAGCACGGCGACTTAAGCGCGCTGCTCTATCTCCAAGGCTACCGCAAGTCGGACTTCGTTGCCTAGCTTTGGCGGGCCCGCCGGCGCTATTTCAGACGCTATTCCAGCCGCAAGGCCACGAAATGGGGGTCCCCGTCGCGAGCCGTCTTGCGTACCAGCAGGAGAATCGAGCCGCGGCCCTCTTGCTGGAGCTCCCTGACCCGACCCTCGATGTCGCCCGGGCCGGTAACTTCGCGCTCGCCGGCCTCGGAAATGACGTCACCGGCTTCGATATTCTTCTCCGCCGCCGGTCCGTCGGGATCGACCTCGGTGACCACCGCGCCAGCCGCGCCAGAAGGAATATTGAAACGCTGCCGCAAGTCGTCGCTGAGCGGCGCCAGCGTCATGCCGAGCAGCGTGCGCTCCGCCTCGGTATCGCCGTCCGCCTGGCCGGCTGCAATCACCTCGCCCTCCTCCAGCCTGCCGATCTCGACCTGCACTTCCTCCATCCTGCCGTCACGCATGATTTCCACGATGACGGACTTGCCGACCGGCGTATCGGCCACGATGCGCGGCAAATCACGCATCTCCTGCACGTCCCGGCCGTCGAACCGCACCACCACGTCGCCGGGCCTGATCCCCGAGACCTCTGCCGGCCCGGTCGGCGTGACATCGGCAACCAGGGCACCCCTCGGGCGGTCGAGTCCAAGGCTCTCGGCGATGTCTTCGCCGACCGACTGGATCCTGACTCCCAGCCAGCCGCGCTTGGTGACGCCGAATTCGATGAGCTGGTCGATGACGTTCTTGGCGATGGCCGTGGGGATGGCAAAGCCGATGCCGATGGAGCCTCCGGTGGGCGAGATGATCGCGGTATTGATTCCGACCACGGTCCCGTCCATGTCGAACAACGGCCCCCCGGAGTTGCCGCGGTTGATCGCGGCATCGGTCTGGATGAAGTCGTCATAGGGGCCGGAATTGATGTTGCGGTTGCGCGCCGAGACGATGCCAAGCGTCACCGAGCCGCCCAGCCCGAACGGATTGCCGATCGCCATTACCCAGTCGCCGACCCGGATGGCGTCGGAGTTGCCGAACTCGACATACGCCAGCGGCTGGGGCGGCTTGACCCGCAGAACCGCCAAGTCGGTCTTCTGATCGCGGCCAACAACTTCGGCGGGAAGTTTCGAACCGTCGGCGAAGTTCACCTCCACCTCGTCGGCCTGTTCGATGACATGGTTGTTGGTGACGATGATGCCCTGTGGATCGATCACGAAGCCGGAGCCCAATGAGCTCACCCGCCGCGGACGCTGCTGCGGCGTGCCGCCGCGCTCCTGACGATTGAAAAACTCTTCGAAAAACTCCCGGAACGGCGAGCCCGGCGGAAGCTCGGGCATCGGCACGGCTTCCTGGTCGCGTTCCACCTGGCTGGTCGAGATGTTGACCACTGCCGGTGTCAGTCGCTCGGCAATGTCGGCAACCGATTCCGGCCCTGCCGAAGCTGCCAGCGAGGTGCCGGCGCTCATCTGAGACATCAGCATCATCACGGCGGCGGCCGCGGCGAGCCACCGGCCATTTGCGCTGACGTGCCCACCACCCCGCAGAACGTTCATCCTACGCCTCCATAAGGGGCTCAGCCGACCGCTTGATCGACGGAAACCACCTCCAAGATGTCACGCAATCGCTTGCCTCGCCAGCCAAATGATCGCGACGCCAACTCCAACCGCGACCACACCGCCCATCCTCAACGTCTCGTCAGGAACCTGCCCCATCCTTGCCAGCATGGCCTTCAGCCGGGCCGGTGCGGCGGCGTATACAAGCCCCTCGATGACCAACACCAGACCGACAGCAGTGACGAGTTCGCTCATTGCTGCTGAAGCGATGGCACCTGCTGCGGCTCAACCTGCGCCGCCTGAGGAACACCCTGCAGAAGCTCCTGGCTGGCCTGCGGGGCCGGCATTTCCTGCTCGGGCGCCGCCTGCTGCACCCGCGGGCTACCGCGCTGCATGCCGAAGTGCCGGAAGAATTCCGAATCCGGCGTGAGCACCAGGGTCGTGTCGGTGCCCGCCAGGCTCTTCGTATAGGCCTGCATCGAGCGATAGAAGCCGAAGAAGTCCGGATCGCGCTGGAACGCATCGGCGAAGACACGGTTGCGCTCGGCATCGCCCTCACCACGAACGATCTCGGATTCGCGCTGAGCGGTCGCAAGCAGCTCGACTGCCGCACGGTCCGCTTCGGCACGGATGCGGGTGGCCTGAGCCTGACCGATGGCGCGCAGTTCGGCGGCCTCGGCAAAGCGTTCGGCATTCATCCGCTCATAGGTATCATGGAGAACATCCGGCATCAGCTCAGTGCGGCGGATCCGGACATCCACGATCTCGATGCCGAGCGATTGAGCCTCGCCTCGCACCTGATCGCGAATTTCATGCATCATCGCCGTGCGGTCCTGCGACAGGGCGGCGTCGAAGGTACGCCGGCCATAGGTCTGGCGCAGCGCCGCATCAAGACGGGTCTCGATGCGGTCCCGAGCCAGGACCCACGAGGCATCGACCGTCTCGCGGAACCTCTGCGGATCGACGACGCGCACCATGGTGATGGCATCGACGCTATAGCGCCGGCCGTCGACCACCTGGACCGCCTTGTCGGTGCTCTGCATGAACATCGTGCGAACGTCGACCTTCCGCAGCTCCTCAAGGATCGGCAGCTTGAAATAAAGACCCGGCACCTCGACCGTACGCTGGATCTCACCGAAGCGGATGACCAGCGCCTTCTCGCGCTCATCGACGGTGAAAATGCTCGAGTACGCGAGCACGACGACCGCGGCCACGAGAATAAGGCCGACTGTCTTAAACATGTTCATTACTGGCCTGCTCCCACGTTCGGGTTACGAACTTCCGTCAACCGCTTCTGTATCTCGGTCAGCGGCAAATAGGACACCACCCCGGAGTCGCCGCCGTTCGCGCCGCTCTCGATGATGACCTTGCTGGAGCGCGCAAAGACGTCCTCCAGGGTCTCCAGGAAGATGCGCTGGCGGGTCACGTCCTGGGCAACCTTGTACTGGTCGTAGACCTGGATGAAGCGCAGCGCCTCACCTTCGGCCTCCTGCACCACCCGGGTGCGATAGGCTCGGCCGTCCTCAACGATCTTGGCCGCATCACCACGGGCTTCGCCGACGATCTTGTTGCGGTACTGCTCGGCCTCGCGGATCAGTCGGTTCTGGTTCTGCTCGGCGCGCTGAACCTCTTCAAACGCGTCGATGACTTGTGGCGGTGGGTCGGCCTGCTCGAGATTCACGCCGGTAATCAGGATGCCGGCCTCATACCCGTCCAGCGTATCCTGAATCAGCGCGCGCACGCTCTCCTGCGCCTCCTGCCGGCCGCGCGTGCGGACCTCGTCGGCCGGCGTGCGGCCCACGATCTCGCGCATGGCACTTTCCGACACCACTCTCACCAATTGCTCCTGCTCGCGGATATTGAACAGGTAGTGTTGCGGATCGCGGATTTTCCACAGCACCGAGAACCGGACATCGACGATGTTCTGATCGCCGGCCAGTATCAGGTTGCCACCGCCATCGCGGCCGAAGTTGATCTGGTTTTCATCGAGCACCGCCGCCTTTTCGACCCTCTGCACCGGCCAATAGATGTAATTCAGGCCCGGTCCGGTGGTATGTGTGTACTTTCCGAACGTCAGGACGACGCCACGCTCGTTGGGCTGCACCTGATAGAAACTGTTGTAGGCAAACAAGGCAGCAATCGCGACGACGCCGACAAGCAGGTACATGCGGCTTGGCATGCCGCCCGTGCCGCCGAACATGGATCTCAGACGCTCTTGGGCCTTGCGGATGATTTCTTCCAGATCGGGCGGCGTACCGCCGCCCCCACCACCGCGGCCCGACGAAGGGCCCTTGCCCCAGGGTCCCTGGCCCAAGGGTCCGCCACCACCCCCTTGCCAGCCACCCCCTTGATTACTCCATGGCATAGACTACGGTTCCTTTCTGTCCGTGTGGGGCTTGCACCCCAAGCTCTTTCTGGCGAGCTTATAGGGAAAGCGGCGCCGCAAGTCCAACTTGATCGGCAGCCGAACTCAGCGGTCCACCGCCAATCAGCGCTGAACGTCGCAACCGCTCCAACAGGCAATCGCGGGAGTCATCAGCTTCGCCCACCTGTATCGCGGGTCACTGCGGCGCTTCGCGGATCGCCGGCCGCTGGGTCATTATAGCACAATACGACCTTGCGCCAACTCACAACAGCGCCTGTTCGAGGTCGACGATCAGATCGTCCACATCCTCGATGCCGACCGACAGCCGGACAAGGCCATCTTCGATGCCCGCAGCGGCCCGCTGGGCGGCTGGGATCGAGGCATGGGTCATGATTCCCGGGTGCTCGATCAGGCTCTCCACGCCGCCCAGGCTCTCGGCAAGGGCGAACACTTGGCAGCGCTCGAGAAAGCGCCGGGCCGGCTCCAATCCCCCCTCGACGACCGCCGTGACCATGCCGCCGAAGCCATGCATCTGCCGTTTGGCGAGGTCATGCTGGCGGTGTGATTCGAGCCCCGGATAATAGACCTTGGCGATCCTGGGATGGCGTTCCAGCCATTGCGCGACCGCCATGGCGTTGGCGCAGTGGCGTTCCATGCGAAGGGGCAGCGTCTTGAGCGAGCGCAAGACGAGGAAGGCGTCGAACGGGCCCAGAACGCCGCCTGCTGCGTTCTGGAGATAGCCGAGCCGCTCCGCGAGACCGCCGTGTCGGGTCGCGCCTGAAACCACGGCCACCCCTCCAACCACGTCGGAGTGGCCGTTGAGATACTTGGTGGCCGAGTGGAACACGACGTCGAGGCCATGATCGAGTGGCCGCTGCACCGAAGGGCTGGCGAAGGTGTTGTCGCACACCGAAATGAGGCCGCGCCGGCGGGCCAGCTCGGCGACCGCATCGAGGTCGGCCACCTTGAGCAGCGGATTGGTCGGGGTCTCGACCCACAGCATGCGGGTGTGGGGCCCAATGGCCGCCTCCACCGCGGCGATGTCGCAGAAATCCACATAGCTGAACGTGAGCCCGGCGGAGCGGACGCGCACATCGGCGAACAGCCGGTAGGTGCCGCCGTAGAGATCGTCGCCGGCGATCACATGGGCGCCGCTGTCGAGCAGCTCCAGGATCGTCGCCTCCGCCGCAAGTCCTGATGCGAAGGCAAAGCCTTGCGCCCCGTTCTCGAGGTCGGCGATGCAGCGCTCGAGCGCCGCGCGGGTGGGATTGCCGGAGCGCGAATACTCAAAGCCCTTATGGACGCCGGGGCTCTTCTGGACGAAGGTCGAGGAGGCATAGATCGGGGTCATGATGGCCCCGGTCGTGGGATCGGGTGCCTGGCCGGCATGGATGGCACGGGTGGCAAAGGCCTGGCGGTTCTTCTTCATGTCGTGATCTTTCGTGATCGCCGCGAAGCCCGGCGGTCAGCCGGACGGTTGACCCGGCAGACCTTCGGGGTGCAGCCGCAGGTGATTGAGAACGTCTATCTTGGTGATGAGACCCTGGAACCGACCGTCCTTGACCACCGGCGCGACCATGCCGCGCTCAAGGATTTCGAGTACCTCCTTCAGGTCCTGGCCGGCATCGACAACCATGAGGTCACCGGTCATGACGTCGGCCGCGGTCCCCTCGAACCTGCCGGTGCGATGGACGTGGACCAGCAGATCTTCTTCGTCCAGCAGCCCCACCAGCTTGTCGTCTTCGAGCACCGGCAATTGCGAGATGTCGTAGAGCTTCATCTGCCGATAGGCCTGGGCGAGACTCGTTGACGGCTTGACGGTGACGGTCTGACGCTCGGCATGCTGGCGGGCGATCAGGTCGGTGAGGTCGCCCCGGTGCGGAGTCTTGAGGAATCCGTTGTCGATCATCCAGAAGTCGTTGTACATCTTCGACAGATACTTGTTGCCGGAGTCGCACACGAACGTGACCACCGCCTTGGGCGAGGTCTGGGCTCGGGCCCAGCGCAGGGCGGCGGCGATCAGAGTGCCGGAAGACGAGCCGGCGAGGATGCCCTCCTTGTTGAGCAGCTCGCGCGCCGCCGCAAAGGCCTCGCGATCCGAAATGGCGTAAGCCCGCCTCACCCGCCGCAGATCGAGGACCGGCGGCAGGAAGTCCTCGCCGATGCCCTCCACCATCCATGAGCCGACCTCGCTCGCGACCTCGCCGGTTTCGACATAGTGGGCAAGGATCGAGCCTTCAGGGTCGGCGAGCACCATCTCGGTTTCGGGCGAGGCTTGAGCGAAGAACCGCGACAGGCCGGTGATGGTGCCCCCCGAGCCGACCCCGCACACCACCGCGTCGGTCCGGGCGCCGGCCGCTGTCATCTGGGCGAGGATTTCCGGACCGGTGGTGGTTTCATGGATCTCGGGGTTGGCCGGGTTGGCGAACTGATTGGCATAAAACCAGTTGTTCTCGCGCCCCAGGCGCTCCGCCATGTCCTGATAATATTCCGGATGTCCCTTGCCGACGTCGGAGCGGGTGAGGCGCACCTCAGCACCCATGGCCTTGAGGTGGAAGATCTTTTCCTGAGCCATCTTGTCCGGGACGACGATGACCAGGCGATAGCCTTTCTGGTGGGCGACCAGGGCCAGCGCCAGTCCGGTGTTGCCGGCGGTCGCTTCGATGATCGTACCGCCGGGCTTGAGCTGGCCGTCGCGTTCGGCCGCCTCGATCATCGACTTGCCGATGCGGTCCTTGATCGAGCCGCCGGGATTCTTGTCCTCGAGCTTGAGAAACAGCCGGCACGGACCAGTATCGAGCCGGGTGACCTCGTGCATCGGCGTATTGCCGATGGCATCGAGCACTGAAGCATAAACGGGCGCCAGCTTGACCATGGCACACTCCTGATATGTGCGGCCCTCAAGTTACGGGGCCGCAACGCCAGCCACAATCGCTGCGGCCGGCAGCTTAACGGATGCGGTCGTAGACGAGCATCGTGTAATCGGCCTCGTCGCCGGCTTCGGCCTTATGGCGCCGGCTCTTCACTTCCCGCCAGCGCGCCGGGTCGAGATCCGGCCAGAAGGTGTCGCCTTCCACTTCCTTGTGCACCTTGGTCATATAAATGCGGTCGGCGAGAGGGCGGGTCTGTTCGAAGATCTGGGCGCCGCCGATGATCATGATCTCAGTGGCGCGCCGCGACCTTGCCAGGCGCTCGGCAAGCGCCAGCGCCTCCTCCACCGAGTTCACGGTGTGGACATCCGGATTGTCGATAACGGCGCCCTCGGTGACCACGATGTTGTCGCGTCCCGGCAGCGCCCGGCCGATGCTCTCGTGGGTCCTGCGCCCCATGATCACCGGCCGCTTCATGGTCAGCCGCTTGAAGCGTCTGAGTTCAGACGGCAAGCGCCACGGCAGCGCGTTGCGCACCCCGATGACGCCGTTTGCCGAAACAGCCACCACCAGCGCGCACCGCACCATCCCGCCTCCCGCTTGCTGCCGCCTGGCTATCGTGGGGATATTACCCAACCTGAGGTCACACTGCCACCGGCGCCTTGATATGGGGGTGTGCCTGATAATCCACGACCTCGAAATCGTCGTAGCGGAACTCATCGAGCTCGCCCACGTCTCGGCGAATGACCAGGCGCGGCAGTGGCAGCGGCGTGCGCCGGAGCTGTTCGTCGGCCTGGTCAAGATGGTTGAGATAGAGATGCGCATCGCCGAATGTATGCACGAAGTCGCCGGGGCGCAGGCCCGTGACGTGGGCGACCATGTGGGTGAGGAGCGCGTAGGAGGCGATGTTGAACGGCACGCCGAGAAATACATCTGCCGAGCGCTGGTAGAGCTGGCACGACAGCCTCCCCTCGGCGACGTGGAACTGGAACAGGCAATGGCATGGCGGCAGCGCCATGCGCTCGACGTCGGCCGGGTTCCAGGCGGACACGATCAGGCGGCGCGAATCGGGGTGAGAGCGAATGTGTTCCACAACTTGCGCGATCTGATCGATGGTCGAGCCGTCGCGGGCCGGCCATGAGCGCCATTGCCGGCCGTAAACCGGCCCGAGTTCGCCCGCCTCGTCGGCCCAGTCATCCCAGATACTGACGCCGTGATTCTTGAGGTACCTGATGTTCGTCTCACCCCTCAGAAACCACAGCAGTTCGTAGATGATGGAGCGCAGGTGCAGCTTCTTGGTGGTCACCAGCGGAAAGCCGGCCTGGAGGTCGAAACGCATCTGATGGCCGAACACCGACAGCGTCCCGGTTCCAGTCCGGTCGGTCTTGCGGACCCCCACTTGGCGCACCCGTCGCATCAGATCGAGATATTGCTTCATCCGCCCTGCACCTTAGGCCTGCAATGTCATGAGAGCCACGACGGCGGCGAGATTGTTGGCGGCGTGGCCGACGATGGCCGGCCACAGGCTGCCCGTGCGCCATACGATATAGGCAAACAGCAGGCCGAGACAGAACAGAGCGATGAGGTTCTGGGCGCTGTATCCCCAGTGCAGTGCGGTCCAGGCAGCGCTCAGCAGCACGGCCGAGCCGACGACGCCGAGGCCCGTCTTCTGGAAGGCGGCAAACAGCAACCCCCGGAACACGAATTCTTCCGCCAGCGGGGCACATATGACGGCGACCAGCACCAATCCGATCACTCTGACGGGATCGTCCAGTCCCAACAGGTCCCAGAGCCTCGTCAGGTCGACCATGGGGTCGGCCGGGGCGACCCCGAGGAGCGCCGACAGATGGAACAGGATTTGCTGGAGCCCGACCAGAGTGAGGACCGTGACGACGGCGAAGACCGCATATTGCCACAGGCCCCAGTGCGCCGAGCGCAGCAGCAGGGAATTGCCGACGGTGGCGCCGCGCCTGAACCAGCAGGCCATCAGCAAGCCGATCACCAGGAACAACAGGGTGAGCGACAGGTAGCCCAGGAGCGCGGTAATGCAGTGTTCGCCGGAGGGGCCGGCACAGCGGGTCTCTACCGCCAAGCGAAGCCAGGGAGTGGCGGCAACCAGTCCTGCCATGACCACGCCGGCGAACACGGCCGCCAGAACAGTCACGATGAGCACCAGGAACACGGCGCCCGCCGGGCTCCACGGCGAAGCGGCGATGCCGCGTCGCGGCCCGAACAGCCAGTCCACCATCACGCGGCCTCGCGCGGCTGTCGCCTGGGCAGGTCGAAGCACTCCAGCATGCCTGCCAGATAAGCTGATTCCCGCCCCAGCGCCAGCGTCGGGTTATGGCTGCTAGTCCAGCACCTTCGGCCACCTGGCGTCGGCCTTGACGATGTGGCCGGCGATGTCCACTTCCCAGCGGCCCTGAATGCGCCTGTCGTAATTCAGGTAAAGCTTGCCGTCGACGATCTTCCAGATTTCGGGCTCGCCCTTGACGGCATAGCCCTGGGCCACCCCGTAGGCGCAGTAACCGCCATATTGCGGCGCATAGGCTTCAGGGTCGGCCCGGAAACGGTCGAGACTCTCCTGGCTGGCGAACCGCCAGGTGGCGCCTTTCCACTGAACTGTGAATTCAGGGCTGCCGGGCACCGCTTTGCCTTGCGTGTGGTAGGCGACCGCGTCATAGCCACCGACGGCCGTCCCGGGAACGAGGCCGGTAAAGATCTCGGGGTTCGCCGCCAACGCGCCAATGACAGGGAAAACGTGCGCTGCCAGCAGCGCGAAACTGGCGAGGACGGTTCTGCGATTCATCTTGGGTCTCCGGCACATGTTGATCACCGGCCCCGTCTCTAGCACCGGCCGCCATGCTATGGCTAAGCAACTCTGCTTGAAGGGCTTTCAATTTCCGGTGAACGACCTATATTGGAGATGCCGTCCGCAAGGTCGGCTATGGCGATAAACGGCCATCGTAATAAGCCTATCGGACCCGGGGGCAGTAC
>CAYWVA010000041.1:0-16077 GCA_964461545.1 uncultured Rhizobiaceae bacterium
AAGTCGCCGCCATCCTCACTGAGCTGAAGCTCGATGATGCCACGATCGTTGCCGCACTGCTGCACGACGTCATCGAGGACACCGATGCAACCCACCAGGAGATCGAGGAGCTGTTCGGCTCCGACATCGCCGGCCTGGTAGAGGGGTTGACCAAGATCAAGCGCCTCGACCTCGTGACCAAGGAAGCCGCTCAGGCAGAGAACCTGCGGAAGCTTCTCGTCGCAGTGTCGAAGGACATCCGGGTGCTGCTCGTCAAGCTCGCCGACCGGCTGCACAATATGCGCACGCTGCAGCATATGGATGCCGACAAACGCCAGCGCATCGCCCAGGAAACCATCGACATCTACGCGCCGCTGGCCGGGCGCATGGGCATGCAGACGATGCGCGACGAACTGGAGGACCTAGCGTTCCACGTCCTCAATCCGGAAGCCCACAGAACGATCTCGGAGCGCCTGAAGCGGTTGCGCCAGGAGAGCGGCGAGGCGATCGCGGAGATCGAGAAAGCCCTTAAGGACAAGCTTTCCGCCAACCACATCGAGACGGTGATCTATGGCCGCGAGAAGCGGCCCTATTCGATCTGGCGCAAGATGGAGCGCAAACATGTGTCGCTTGGCCAGCTCTCCGACATTTTCGGCTTCCGGGTGATCGTAGCGTCGGTTGACGAGTGCTATCGGGCGCTCGGCATCGCCCACCATGCCTGGCGCGCCGTGCCGGGCCGTTTCAAGGACTACATCTCCAACCCGAAGCAGAACGGCTACCGGTCGCTGCACACCATCGTCATCGGGCCGCGCCACATGCGTGTCGAGCTGCAGATCCGAACCCGCGAGATGCACGACGTGGCCGAACGTGGAATTGCTGCCCACGGATTCTACAAGGATGCCCCGAGCGTTGCCGATGCCGAGCGGGGGGTGCGGGTCGACGGACCCGAATCGCAGGCCTATCAATGGTTGCGCCACCTCATCGACATCTTGTCTGAAGGTGACAATCCCAAGGAGTTCTTGGAGCATACCCGGCTCGAACTGTTCCACGATCAGGTCTTCTGCTTCACACCGAAAGGCGATCTTATCGCGCTGCCGCGCGGCGCCAACGCCATCGACTTCGCCTATGCCGTGCACACAGATATCGGCAACAGCTGCGTCGGCTGTCGGATCAACGGGCGCCATGCGCCGCTGATGAGCGAGCTGGAGAATGGCGATGAGGTCGAGATCATCCGCTCGCGCGCCCAGGTGCCGCCGGCAGCCTGGGAGGGACTTGCGGTGACCGGCAAGGCCCGTGCAGCCATCCGCCGGGCCACCCGCATGGCGATCCGCAGCCAGTATGCCGGCCTCGGTCGGGCCATCCTCGAACGCGCCCTGGCCAAGCACGACAGGACCCTTGCCGACAAGGAGCTGGCCGCGGTGGTTTCGCGCCTGGGATTTAAGGATCCCGACGATGCCCTCGCCGCCGTTGGCCGCGGCGAGCTGGCCAGCAATGACGTGCTCAGCGCCCTGGGGCTCCACGTCGCCGAGGCCAGGCTGGCGCCGGGCGAGACGGCCAAGCGCCCCACGCCCAAACGTGCCGAGCGCGCGATCCGGGTGCGCGGCCTCAATCACGATCTGCCAATCCGCTTTGCGCCCGAGACCGGGGCGGTGCCGGGAGAGCGCATCGTCGGCATCCTGACCCCCGGAGAAGGCATAACCATCTACCCGATCTTTGCCCGCAGCCTGCAGGGCTTCGACGACGAGCCCGACCGGTGGATCGATCTGACCTGGGATACGCTCGACGACGGCCAGCTTTACCCGGCGCGCATCAAGGTGGTGATTCACAACGAAGTCGGGGCGCTCGCTCAGGTGACAAGCGCCATCGGCGAGAACGGCGGCAACATCGACAATCTGCAGATGGTGACCCGGGCGCAGGACTTTTATGACCTCGACATCGTCATAGAAGTGCACGATGTGAAGCACCTGAACCGGATCATGCAGGACCTCCGGCTGCAGCGTCTGGTCAGCGCGGTTGTGCGCATGACCGGCTGAGCCCTGAGGGCCGCCGGTAAACGTTGCGCCTGTCCAATATTTCCGGCAAGAAAACGATCGGGGCGCCGACCGTTGTGGAGGCGGCGGCGGCCCCTGGTGAGCGCAAGGACATCGCAACGCGGTAAGCCGGCCGGCGCCGTGACACGCCGTGTCGTGAACCTCGATCGGGCGACGCGGCGCTCAGCTGACGTGTGGCCGGCGGAAGGAACGAGTTCGCACATCGATGTTGTTTAGACGCCGCCAAGGGCTCACGCTTTTGCAGAGACTGCTGATCTTCCTGTGGCCGCGGCGCGGCATGCAGCGGGGATGGCGCTACATGTGGCACCGGGTGGCGCGGATTTCGGCAAGCCCGCATTCCATCGCCTTGGGCTTTGCAGTCGGGGCGTTCGTCTCGTTCACGCCGTTTATCGGTCTCCATTTCATCATCGCCGCCCTGATTGCCCTCGTGGTCGGCGGCAGCATCCTGGCTTCGGCGTTAGGCACCGCCGTCGGCAATCCGCTGACCTTTCCGTTCATCTGGCTTGCGACCTACAATCTCGGCGCGCTATTACTCGGCTATCGCCAGCGCACCCGCCTTTTTATCAATTTGCCGGATGGCATGTTTCTGCTCCTGTTTACCGAGCCTGGAGAGTTCTGGCGCGTTTTGGGAGCCGGTGTAGGACCCTACCTTGTGCCGATGATGGTGGGCAGCGTGCCGCTTGGGCTGGCCTGTGGACTTGCCGTCTACTTCATCGTGCGCTCGGCGGTTGCAGGCTATCAGCGCCGCCGCCAAGCCAGGACTTCCAAGCAGCGGCAGGTTGGCTGAAAGTGATTCTTTACTGGCAATGATTCTAGGCATCGGCAACGACATGATCGACATCCGCCGCATCGAGCGGACGCTCGAGCGGTTTGGCGACCGGTTCATCCAGCGGGTGTTCACCGAGACCGAACAGCGCAAGTCTGAGCGCCGCGCGGCACGCGCTGCGTCCTATGCCAAGCGCTTCGCCGCCAAGGAGGCGTGCTCCAAGGCGCTCGGGACCGGCTTTCGCAGGGGTGTCTACTGGCGCGACCTAGGCGTCGTCAACGAGCCGTCCGGCCGGCCGACCATGGTGCTGACCGGCAAGGCCGGCCGGCACCTCGAGCAGCTCACCCCTGCAGGGCATCGGGCAGTCGTTCACGTCACCTTGAGCGACGATTTCCCCTACGCCCAGGCCGTGGTCATCATTTCCGCTGTTGCGCAGCGCTCATGACCTCCTGCAGGCCGGCTTCTCAACGCCGGCAACGGGCAACCTACCCGGTGCCGGTGCGTTGCCACCCCGCGGCCGGCACGCTATGACGGGCCGTCGCGGGCGCGGGCGGGACGCAGGGACCCCAGAGAGTTGGCATGGAGTCGATGTCACAAGAGGCTAGAAAAAAGACCGAAGACGGCGCATGGGATACCATCAAGGTCATCATCCAGGCGCTGCTCATCGCCTTCGTCATTCGGACCTTTTTCTTCCAGCCGTTCAACATTCCGTCCGGCTCGATGATTCCGACCCTGAGGGTCGGGGACTATCTGTTCGTCAACAAGCTGAGCTACGGCTATGGCCCGCACTCGTTCAACTTCTCACTCAACCTTTTCGGCACCGACCTCATCAAGTTCGGTCCGGTGCCGATCGACGGTCGTGTATTCTCCGACCAGCCCGACCGCGGCGATGTGGTGGTGTTCAAGCTCCCCATTGATAACGAGACCGACTATATCAAGCGGGTGATCGGGCTGCCGGGCGACTCGGTCCAGGTGCGCGAGGGCATCGTCTACATCAACGGCGAGCCCATCCCGCGAGAGCGCATCGCCGACTTCGCGGAGTTCAACGAGATCGGCTACGGTCGGCAAGTCCAGCAGTACCGCGAGACGCTGCCCAACGGCGCCTCATACATCGTGCATCACATGGAAGCGAATTCGGCAGGCGACAACACCCAGGAGTATGTCGTGCCTGCCGGCCACTACTTCATGATGGGCGACAACCGCGACAACTCGACCGACAGCCGTTTTCTCGGTCAGGTCGGCTATGTCCCCTACGAGAACTTGGTGGGCAGGGCGACGATCATCTTCTTCTCCCATCGCCCGGGCTATTCCTTCGTCGAGGTATGGAAGTGGCCTGCCGCCATCCGCTGGAGCCGGCTGTTTATCGGGGTGGACTAGTGGCCAAGCGCTCGCCCGGCGCGCTGGCCGAGCTCTACCGGCGGATCGGCTACAAGGTGAGCGACGAGCGGCTAATCGACCGAGCACTCACCCATGCTAGTCACGGCGCTGCCGGCCGCAACAGGGACTATGAGCGGCTTGAGTTTCTGGGCGATCGGGTGCTTGCGCTGGTGGCCGCTGAGGAGCTCTACCGCCGCTTCCCCGACATCGGGGAGGGTGACCTGTCGCGGCGGCTTAACCTGCTCGTTCGCCAGGAGAGTTGCACCGAAGTGGCGCAAGCCCTGGGGCTCGGCGAATACATCCGCTGGGGCACCCGGACCAATGACATCGCCAGCAATCCGCGGGTTCTGGCCGATGCTTGCGAGGCTCTGATTGCGGCCGTTTACCTCGATGGCGGCCTCGACCCGGCACGCGCTTTTATCCTGCGACATTGGCAGGGCTTGTTTGAGCGGGCCGCCGCCGTCGGCAAGGATGCCAAGACGGCGCTGCAGGAATGGGCCCTCGCCAGGGGCTTGCCGGTTCCGATGTATTACGAGGAGACCCGCCGCGGGCCCGACCATCTGCCGGTGTTCGTGATGATGGTGGAAGTCGAAGGCCATGCGCCGATGCCCGGCGAAGGCGCCAACAAGCGCGCTGCCGAACAGACAGCCGCGCACGCCTTTCTGGTGCGCGAAGGCGTGTGGCGGTGATGACTGGCGGGACTGAGACCCGCTGCGGCTTCGCGGCCATCATTGGCGCCCCGAATTCGGGCAAATCCACGCTCCTCAACCAGCTTGTGGGGTCCAAGGTCTCAATCGTCACTCAGAAGGTCCAGACCACCCGCAGTCGCATCCGCGGCATCGCCATCGAGGCGGCCTCGCAGATCATCTTCGTCGATACCCCCGGCATCTTCCTGCCGCGCCGCAGTCTCGACGTGGCGATGGTGCAGGCCGCCTGGGCCGGGGCAGCGGAGGCCGACTGCGTCATCCTGCTCACCGACAGTCGCTTTGGTGTCGACGAGCAGGCTGAACTGGTCATCGCCGGGCTCGACAAGGTCAACGTGACGCCGGTGCTCGCCCTCAATAAGATCGATCTGGTCAGGCGCCAGACGCTGCTCGAAATGGTCAAGGCGTTCAACGAGCGCTGGCCGTTCGCAGCCACGTTCCTGATCAGCGCGCTCACCGGCGACGGGGTGACCGATCTCAAGTCCCATGTGGCGGCCCAGATGCCGCCAGGCCCGTGGCTCTATCCGGAAGACCAGATCGCAGACGCGCCGCTGCGGCTGCTGGCCGCCGAGATCACCCGCGAAAAGATCTTTCTGAGACTGCACAAGGAACTGCCCTATGCCTCGACGGTGGAGACTGAAAGTTGGCAGGAGCGCGCCGACGGCTCGGTGCGCATCGACCAGGTAATTTACGTCGAGCGCGAAGGCCAGCGCAAGATCGTGCTGGGCAAGGGTGGCCAGACCGTAAAAGCGATCGGCCAGGCGGCGCGCGCCGACATCTCCGAACTGCTCGGTCAGCCGGTGCACCTGTTTTTGTTCGTCAAGGTGCGCGGCGCCTGGGCCTCCGATCCCGAGAGGCTGCGCATGATCGGCCTCGAACCGCCGCGGCGGTGACCGGGTCATCGTTCCCAAGCGGAAACAAAATTGACCCTTGGGAAATATTCTGCTATAGCTTGCACGGGTCGCAAGTCACCATGGCAGAAGCAGCCTGAGTGCCGCTGATACCAGTCAAGGAGACCGATCGTGTGCGGAATCGTCGGGCTCTACCTCAAGTCGCCGCAACTCCAGTCGAGCCTTGGCGAAATGTTTGCGCCGATGCTCGTGGAGATGACCAATCGCGGTCCCGATTCGGCCGGGTTCGCGGTCTATCGCGATGCGGTCGGCGGCGACCAGATCAAGCTCACGCTCGCCCATGACGAGGAGGAGTTCGACTGGGTCGGTCTGGCCCGCGCCGTCGAGACCGATCTTGGCTGCGCGGTGACGCTCAAGGTCATCGGCAACCACGCCGTCCTCATCGCAACCGCCGATGAAGATCGGTTGCGGTCATATCTGGCCGGGCAGTTTCTCGATGTGAACTTGGTCGGTGCCGGGCGGATCGTCGAGATCTTCAAGGACACTGGTTTGCCGGTCGACGTGGTCCGCCGCTTCGACTTGGCGCACGTATCGGGCACCCATGCCATCGGACACACCCGGATGGCTACGGAAAGTGCCGTCACCACGGCCGGCTCGCACCCGTTCTCGACTGGCGACGACTTGTGCCTGGTGCACAACGGTTCCTTGTCCAATCATAATCGGTTGCGCGAAAATCTCATCCGCGAGGGGTTCTCGTTTCGCACCGAGAACGACACCGAGGTCGCTGCGGCCTACTTCACGTGGCGGATGCGCCAGGGGGAAAGCCTCGACCAGGCGCTCAACAGCGCCATCAGGGATCTGGACGGTTTCTACACTTTCTGCATCGGCACGGCGAACGGGTTTGCGGTATTGCGTGACCCGATTGCCTGCAAGCACGCGGTCCTGGCCGAAACCAAGGACTGGGTCGCCATGGCGACGGAGTTCCGCGCCATCGCCCACCTGCCGGGTTCAGGCCGGGCCAGGATTTGGGAGCCTGAGCCTCGGACCATCTATTCCTGGGAAGGCACCGCCGCATGATCGAGTACACGCTCGACACGAAGGGCGTGCGGGCCTTGAATCAGAAACTGCACGATCTTGCCCCCGACACCAACGAGCGCCACTGGCTGATCAAGGACCCGATGGGCGCTCACTCGATCGCTGTCGGACTCGATACCGCCATCCTGGTCGAGATCGACGGCCATGTCGGGTTCTATTGCGCCGGCATGAACAAGCAGGCCGAGGTCATCATCCACGGCCATGCCGGTCCCGGCGTCGCCGAGAACATGATGTCGGGCCTGGTCCGCGTCAAAGGCAATGCCAGTCAGTCGGCGGGCGCCACCGGCCACGGCGGTCTGCTGGTCGTGGAGGGCGATGCAGCCTCGCGCTGCGGCATTTCCATGAAGGGCATCAATATCGTGGTGGGCGGCTCGGTCGGGCACATGTCGGCCTTCATGGCCCAGAAGGGCTCGCTCGTAGTGTGCGGTGATGCCGGCGAGGCGCTGGGCGACTCAATCTATGAAGCGCGGCTTTACGTCAGGGGCAAGGTCGACAGCCTGGGAGCCGACTGCATCGAAAAAAAGATGACGGAGCACCACGTGGCCAAGCTCGCCCGTTTGCTCGACGCCGCCGAGGTCAAGGCGGACCCACGCCAGTTCCGCCGCTACGGCTCAGCCCGCAAGCTTTACAGTTTCCACATCGACAACGTCGACGCCTATTAGAGGCAAGCCCATGACCGCAGAAATGCCCCGCACTGCCCCGCGCCGGTCGGCGACCTTCGATGAGTACACGCTGTCGGAGATCCGGCGGGCGGCGAGCACCGGTCTCTATGACATCCGCGGCGGCGGCGCCAAGCGCCGGCTGCCCCATTTCGACGACCTGCTGTTCCTCGGCGCCTCGATCTCGCGCTATCCGCTGGAGGGCTATCGCGAACGATGCGACACCAATGTCGTCCTGGGGACACGCTTTGCCACGGCGCCGATTGAGCTCAAGATTCCGATCACCATCGCCGGCATGAGCTTCGGGTCGCTGTCGGCCCAGGCCAAGGAGGCGCTGGGGCGCGGCGCGACGATCGCCGGCACCTCCACGACAACAGGCGACGGCGGCATGACGCCCGAAGAGCGGCAGCACTCCACCATCCTGGTCTATCAGTATCTGCCATCGCGCTACGGCATGAACCCCGACGATCTCAGAAAGGCCGATGCCATCGAAATCGTGGTCGGCCAGGGCGCCAAGCCGGGCGGCGGCGGCATGCTGCTTGGCCAGAAAATTTCTGATCGGGTGGCCGAGATGCGTGATCTTCCCAAAGGTATAGACCAGCGCTCCGCCTGCCGCCATCCCGACTGGACTGGCCCCGACGACCTTGAGATCAAGATCAACGAACTGCGCGAGATCACCGATTGGAGAAAACCCATCTTCATCAAGATCGGCGGCGCGCGGCCCTATTACGACACCGCGCTTGCGGTGAAGTCCGGTGCCGATGTGGTCGTGCTCGACGGCATGCAGGGCGGCACCGCGGCGACCCAGGAGGTGTTCATCGAGCATGTCGGCCAGCCGACGCTGGCCTGCATCCGCCCGGCGGTCAGGGCGCTGCAGGAACTGGGCATGCACCGCAAAGTGCAGTTGATCATCTCAGGGGGGATACGCAGCGGCGCCGACGTGGCCAAGGCGCTGGCGCTCGGCGCCGACGCGGTGTCGATCGGCACCGCGGCGCTGGTGGCGCTGGGCGACAACGACCCGGCGCTGGAAGCAGAATACCGCGCGCTGGGAACCACCGCCGGCTGTTACGACGACTGGCAGGAGGGCCGAGATCCGGCCGGCATCACGACACAGGATCCCGAACTCGCCAAGCGTCTCGACCCGGTCCGGGCCGGGCGCCGTCTCGCCAACTACCTCAAGGTCATGACCCTCGAAGCCCAGACGATCGCCCGGGCCTGTGGCAAGAGCCACGTCCACAACCTGGAGCCTGAGGACCTGGTGGCGCTCACCGTGGAGGCCGCGGCCATGGCCCAGGTGCCGCTGGCCGGCACCAGCTGGATCCCGGGTCACAGTGGTTGCGGGTAACGATTCACGCCTGTCCTGTGATCCTCTGGCGAATAGTAGGCGCGACCGCGGGACATGGTAACCACATGCGCTGCCATCGCTTGGGCCGGTTGCCTCCTGCTGGACGCACGCAGGCCGCTCCGGTTATGTGATGTCAGGCGAGATCGAGGGATGGGATGACCGGGAACCTGCGGGGGGTCGTGCCACTGCTGTTCGCGATAGCCTTGCTGGGGCTCGGCAGCGGCTTGCAAGGCGCACTGGTCGGCGTGCAGGCGACGGTGGAGAACTTCTCCGTCTCCTCGACCGGCGTCATCATGTCGGGCTTCTCGCTGGGGCTGCTGCTGAGCTCCTTCGTGACCCCAAGGGTCGTCGGCCATGTCGGCCACATCCGGGTCTTTGCCGCCTTCGCCTCGATCATCTCGACGGCGGTCCTGCTCATCCCGCTGTGGATCGAGCCAGCATGGTGGTTCACCATGCGCTTCATCGCCGGCCTCGGCACCGCGGGGCTCTATATCGTGTGCGAGAGCTGGCTCAACGCCGCCTCCACCAACGAAAACCGCGGCAAGCTCTTGTCCATCTACATGATCATCATGTACGGCGCGATGGGTGGCGGCCCCTTCCTCCTCAACGTCGCCGATACGAGCGGCTTTGCGCGCTTCATCGTCGTGTCCGCCCTGATGTCGCTGTCCCTGGTGCCGGTGTCGCTCGCCCGGGCCGAGGCGCCGGCAATAGAGCGCCCGCGCCCCGTCGGTCTCGTTGAAATCTACCGCGGCTCGCCGTTGGCCGCCGTGGGGGCGCTGGCCAACGGCCTGGGCCAGGGCGCCTTTTTTGCCATGGGCGCGGTCTTTGCGGTCATGCAGGGCCTGTCGCTCGCCCAAGTGTCGCTGTTCGTGGCGCTGCCGCCACTGGGGGTGATCATTTCCCAGTATCCAATCGGCCTCCTGTCAGATCGCTATGACCGGCGCACGCTGCTCACCGTGCTGGCGTTTGTGGCGGCATTCATCGCCGCGATTACCATCCCGCTTGCCGGCCTTTCAGCGGTGCTGCTCATCGGATTGTTCGCCATGTTCGGCGCCCTCGCCATGCCAATCTATGCGCTGGCCATCGCCCACGCCAACGACCACCTGGAGAAGGACCAGATGGTCGGGGCCTCGGGCAAGCTGGTTCTGCTCTACGGCGTCGGTGCAATCGCCGGGCCGTTCCTCGTCGGCCTCGCCATGCAGCGCCTGGGGGCGCCGGGATTCCTGGTCTTTATGGTGATCGTGTATGGCGGCTTGGGACTGTTCGCCATCTATCGCATGTATCGCCGGGCACCGCCGGTGCAAACCGAAGGCGCCCAGATGCCGCAAGTGGCACCAACAACGACGTTGGTGGCCGCTACATTGATCGCGGAGGAACTGACCCCGTCGGCCCAGGTCGAAAACGCCGAATATGGTGAACCAAATGTTAAATTTTCCCAGCCACAGTCCGATTCATGAGGGAGAGGGCGAGCGGCAAGGCTGTCATAGGCCTTGATACCACAGTGTTCGATGCGGTGATCGCCGAGGGCGACGCTGCTGCTTGCCGCCAACTTGCCGCCGAGCTCGCACAGTTCCTCGCCGATCCTGTGGCCCCGGCTGCCGAGAAGGACGCCGTAGTCCCGAGCGTACTGAAGCTTGCCGCCGGTGGCGACCTTCGGCTGCGCCGTGAGCTTGCCGGCCGCCTCGCCCTGTGCCCGACGCTCCATGCCGACATCATTTTCACGGTCGCAGCCGACGATGACGAGATCGCCCTGCCCTTCCTGGCAGCCACCCCCGCCCTCGATGTCTGGCGAATGCTGGCCATCCTCCAGGCGGGCGACGAGAGCCGCCAGGTGGCCATCGCCAAGCGGCCCGACATTCACCCCGAAGCCGTGACGGCGATAACCGCCAAGGGGCAGCCGAAAGTTGTCGCTGCGCTCCTCGACAATGCCGCCTGCCGCTTGCGGCCTTCCGATTACCGTCGCATCTGCGGACGCTTCGCCGACGAGATCGATATCATCGAGCGATTGCTGCAGCGACCGGACGTTCCGCCCGAGTTGCGCATTCTCCACGCCCGCCAGGCCGCCGGACGGATCCAGGCGCTTCTGGCCGAGCGCGGCTGGATGGCGTCAGACGCTGCCGAGGCGCTGCTCGCCGCGGCGGAGGAAGCAGCGATCCTGCGCATCATCGAGGCGACAGGGGAGCGCCACCTTGACCGGCTGATCGCCTTCCTGTGCACCAAGGAAATGCTGCACGCCTCACTGATTCTCAGGGCTGCATGCCGCGGCCGGATGGCGATCGTGGAGCGCGCCCTCGCCTGGCTGTCCTCGGTGCCGGCCAAGCGGGTACACGCCCTGATGGCCGGGCACGGCAGCGTTGCACTCAAGGCGGTTTTCGGTGCCGCCGGGCTGCCGGTGGAATCATTCCCGGTGTTCAAGGCGGCAGTCGAGGCATGGCGCAACTCCCGCCCCGCAACGGTGGCACCCGACGAGTTCGGCCGCCGCGTCGTGGAGGCCTTGATGACGTGTTTTCCGGACATGCCCGTTTCAGAGCGCGCGCGGCTCCTGGCACTGGTCTGCCGATTCACCGACGGGCACGCTCGCGCGCTTGCCCACCGCCTCAGAGAAAAGGTCCTCCAGGCGGCGTGAGGCGGCGGGCTGTCGCAGGACCACCGCCATCATAATTGCGAATGCCGGAGACCAAGATCTCCGGCAGACGCAAGCTTCAACCAGCTGGAACGCACTTACGCAACTCACCGGCGCGAACATAGCCGGGGGCGCTTAAATGTTTCCTAATCCCGCAAGACAATCGCGCTCAGAATCGGAACTGCTCGGCCAGCACCCGCTCGGCCAGGCTGTGCCCGGGATCGAACATGAGCTTCACCGACTGGCTCTTGTGTTCCTCGATTTCGACGCTCCTGACGTCGCGGATCTCGAAGTGATCGGCGACCGCGGCGACCGGGCGCTTGTCGTGCTCAAGCACAGCTATGTTCACCTTTGCCTCCTGGGGCAAAATGGCTCCACGCCAGCGTCGCGGCCGGAATGCGCTGATCGGCGTGAGGGCGAGCAGTGGTGAGTTGATCGGCAGGATGGGCCCGTGGGCGGAAAGATTGTAGGCTGTCGACCCCGCCGGGGTGGCGACAATGAGGCCATCGCACACCAGTTCCTCGAGCCTCACCGTGCCGTCGATGGAAATGCGCAGCTTGGCGGCCTGATGGCGCTCCCGAAGCATCGAGACCTCGTTGAACGCAAGTGCCTCATGGGCAAGCCCGCGCGCATCCTCAGCATACATGCGCAGCGGATGGATGCTGGTCTCCTCGGCCTCGGCGATGCGCGCCGGCAGGTCGTCCTCGGTGTAGTCGTTCATCAGGAAGCCGATCGAGCCGCGGTGCATGCCGTAGATCGGCAGGCCGTCCTTGAGCACCCGGTGCATTGTCTGCAGCATCAGCCCGTCGCCGCCTAGCGCGACGATCACCTCGGCGGAGTCGATGGGATGCTGGCCGTAGCGGCGAGTCAGCGCCGCTTCGGCCTGGCGCGCCTCTACGACATCGGCCGCCACGAAGGCGATCCGGCGCGACTTCGGGCCGCGGAGGGCCTCTTGCGTGGTTGACATGGACCTCATTGTTTCCCAATCACGGTGTTAAGCGGAACGGCGGCAGCCCAGGAAAGTCAAACTATATGCGATCTCTTGTGTTCTGTGCGACCCGCGTGCCGTGCCTGGGCAGTCGGAGTGGCGCGTGACCGGCCGTTCGATGCTGGTGCTGGGCGGGGCGCGCTCCGGCAAGAGCCGATATGCAGAGGGACTGGCGCTTGGCCATGCCGGCGCGTGGGTCTATATTGCCACCGCACAGCCAGGAGATGTGGAGATGGCGGCCCGAATTTCCGCTCACCGGGACCGTCGCGGGCCGGAGTGGTCGACCGTGGAGGCGCCGATCGCGCTGGTGGAGGCGCTGGAGGCGGCCACTGGAAACTTCGTACTCGTAGACTGCCTCACACTGTGGATCAGCAATCTGCTGCTTGGCCAGCTCGATATCGCCTCCCGTATTGATCGACTGGCCGAGGCGTTGCGGGTGCGACCGGGCACGGTCGTTGTGGTATCGAATGAGGTCGGTCTCGGGATCGTCCCCGACAATGCGCTCGCCCGCACGTTTCGCGATGAAGCCGGCCTCGCCAATCAGCGCCTCGCTGAGGCCTGCGATGAGGTGGTTTTCATGGCCGCCGGCCTGCCGCTGAAGCTCAAAGGCCCATCGCCATGACAACACCGGCCGGCAACCTTCTTGACGGGCTTCACGGCCTGATCGGCGTTGCGCTCGGCGAGGACAGCGCGGCGTTCAGCAGCGAGGCCCTGTTGGCCCTGTTCGACCGCTTGCCGGTAGCGATCGCTGTGACGCGGGGGCCCGATCATGTGTTCGTCTACGCCAATCGCCGCTACCGCTCTCTGATCAAGCCCTTGAGTGGCAGCGTCATCGGCCGCTCGGTCGCCGAGATTTACGGCGACCTCGTGGTTCCAGACATCCGGGAGGTCCGCGACACGGTCTTTCACAAGGGCCGATTGCACACGATGCGCGCCTTTCCGGTCTTCCTCAAGGGTATGGAGCGCCAGACCTTGTGGGATGTGACCCTGATTCCGATTTATGATGCCGACGGCGAGGTGAAGGGGCTGGTCACGGTCGGCACGGATGTAACCGAGCAGGTCGAGGCGGCCCGATTGGCCGAGACCCGGGCCGAAGAGGCGCGGAAAGCCGCAGCTGCCGCCGCCCATGAGCGCGAGCGGCTGAGCCTAGCCGTGGAAGCCACCAAGCTCGGCATCTGGGAATGGGACGTCGCGTCGGGCGCCTTGTACTGGTCGTCTCGGCAGAAGGCGATCTTCGGACTGCCGCGCGATGCAGTGGTGAGCTACGGTCATTGGGAGTCGGCCATTCACCCGGACGACAAGCACAGGATCATGCAGGCCGTCACCGACCTCACCGATGCAAGTTCGCGAGGCCGGCTGGCGTTCACCCATCGCATCGTGCTGCCGAGCGGCGAGGTCAGATGGATCCGGGCGCGCGGCCGCATGCTGTATGAGGACCGTAACGGCACCAGGACCGCCATCAGGCTGCTCGGCACCGCGATGGACATCACCGAGCGCCTGCACGAGCAGACCCAGCTTCGTCAGGCTCTCGAGTCCAAGAAGATGCTGCTGCGCGAGCTGAACCACCGGGTCAAGAACAGCCTCAATCTCATCGCCTCCATGCTGACCATGCAACAGCGCTCGGCGGGGTCCGCCGATTCGCGGGGCGCGCTGTCCGATGCGGCGTCGCGGATTGCCTCGGTGGCATCCCTCCACGAGCAGCTTCACAAGCTCGAGTCGGCGGGATCGGTGGACCTCGTCAGCTATCTCGCCGACCTGTGCCGGCGCCTGCAGGAGAGCAGTGGCGAGCATCAAGTGACGTTTTCTGCCTCGCTGCCGAGGCTTGAGGCGGGCAACCGCTGCGCGCTGGCGCTGGGGCTCATCGCCAACGAACTGGTAACCAACTGCCTGAAGCACGCCTATCCATCCGGTCGAGGCGCGATCCGCGTCACCCTTGCCGCCGGCGCCGGCCGCGGAACCCTGCGGGTCGAAGACGACGGCGTCGGCCTGCCGGAGGATTTCGAGCACAGGCGCGGCTCCTCGACAGGCTTCTTGATCATGGAGAACCTGGCCCGGCAGCTTGGTGGCGAACTTGCCGCCGTGCCTTGCGACCAGGGCACGTCTTTCGAAGTTCCGTTCCAGGTCGACTGAGGAGATCTGGTTTTGCCCACTGCCGCCGCCCGCGCAGGATCGCCGGCCGAAACCATCGGCGTCAGCGAAACGAGGGTCAGCAGTCCTCACTCCGCTTCGGCTTCCACTCCCGTGCCAGGCGTTGCGCCTCGGCGATCTGGTCGGGCGTCATCCGCCTGGTGGAGATATCGCGGCCTTTGACTGCTTCTTCGTGGCCCCGGCTGGCGGCCAGATTGAACCACATGTGCGCCAGAACGTCGTCCTGCAGAACGCCCCGGCCATGGAAGTGCATGACGCCAAGGTTGTGCTGGGCGTCGGCGACGCCCTGATCGGCGGCCTTGCGGTACCACTTCGCAGCCTCGCCGAAGTCCTGCGCCACGCCCCGGCCGTAAAAGTACATGACGCCGAGGTTGTGTTGAGCCTCGGCGTGGCCCTGCGCGGCGGCGTTGCGGTACCACTTTGCCGCCTCCGAACGGTCCCCCGCCGCGCCGCGGCCGGTGGCATAAATGAGGCCGAGATTGAACTGAGCGTTGGCGTTGCCCTGGTCGGCGGCTGTCCGATACCACTTCATTGCCTCGCCATGGTCCTGTGGCACGCCCCGGCCGGTGGCATACATGACCCCGAGATTGAACTGAGCAGCGGCCTGGCCCTGGTCGGCCAGCGGTTTCCAAAGCCGCAACGCCTCGGCATAGTCGCCACGCCAATACGCGGCCAGGCCATCCTGAAGCGGCCCTGCCGCCACCGCGCCTGTCAGCACGACGGCGACAACGGCACCGGCGATGAGTTGCTTCAGCATGGCGATACCCTTCGCGCTCCGCCCAACCTGCATCATCCGACGACCTGCTCAGACAATCTATATAGTGTCACCGATCACGGTATCAGCCGCTGTCTTTGGCGCTTCGTCCAGGCGGCGGCTCACGCTTGCCTCATTGTCGTGCCGAAAAGCATCACGATTCCAAGTGACTTGTCGAAACGGCGCGCAAGGTGTATTTTTGCAAGCGACTTCGGTCACACCTTCCTGCTGGCGGTCGGGTTTCCTGGCCGCCATCTTTTTGTCGGCCGCTCCTATGACCTGACAGGCCGGGCGTTCAGCGCGAACGGGCTTTGGTCTACACTGCTCCGCTGAACAACCGAACAACGGGAAAGCTCGGCACTCAGACATGGCAACGACCACCGCTCTCCGCTCCCGCGACCCGCTTCTGCAGCCCTACCGCCTCAAGCACCTGGTGCTCAAGAACCGCATTATGTCGACGGCGCACGAGCCGAACTATGCCGAGGACGGGCTGCCGAAGGAACGCTATCGGCTCTACCACGTGGAAAAGGCCAAGGGCGGGATTGCACTCACCATGACGGCGGGGTCGGCTGTGGTGTCGCGGGACTCGGCTCCCGCCTTCGGCAACCTTCTGGCCTACAAGGACGAGATTGTGCCGTTGCTGGGACGGCTCGCCGAGGAGTGCCACGAACACGGCGCGGCTGTGATGATCCAGCTCACCCATCTCGGCCGGCGCACCAACTGGAACAAGGCCGACT